>NZ_JACVVF010000067.1:0-18944 GCF_016648095.1 Pseudomonas sp. S32 | reverse complement strand
CCAGCAGCGCCTCGAATTCGTGCTCGCTGATTTCGTCACCCACCGCAGCCGAAAAGCATGGCGCCAGCGAGGCTGAAACCACCGTGCGGGTCGATACCGCGCGCCTGGACGAGATCATGAACATGGTCGGCGAACTGGTGCTGGTGCGTAACCGCCTGGTGCGCCTGGGCCTGAACAGCGGCGATGAGGCCATGTCCAAGGCTGTGTCCAACCTCGACGTGGTCACTGCCGACCTGCAGACCGCGGTGATGAAGACGCGCATGCAGCCGATCAAGAAGGTGTTCGGGCGCTTCCCGCGCCTGGTACGCGACCTGGCCCGGCAGTTGAAGAAAGAAATCAACCTGGAACTGGTGGGCGAAGAAACCGACCTGGACAAGAACCTGGTCGAGGCGCTGGCCGACCCGCTGGTGCACTTGGTGCGCAACGCCGTGGACCACGGTGTGGAAATGCCCGACGAGCGTGAAGAAGCCGGCAAGGCCCGCACCGGGCGGGTGGTGTTGTCGGCCGAGCAGGAGGGTGACCACATCCTGCTGTCGATTTCCGATGACGGCAAAGGCATGGACCCGAACATTCTGCGTGCCAAGGCCGTGGAAAAGGGCCTGATGGACAAGGACGCCGCCGAGCGCCTGAGCGAGTCGGACTGCTACAACCTGATCTTCGCCCCCGGGTTCTCGACCAAAACCGAAATCTCTGACGTGTCCGGGCGTGGCGTGGGCATGGACGTGGTGAAAACCAAGATTTCCCAGCTCAACGGTTCCATCAACATCTTCTCGGCCAAGGGCCAAGGCTCGAAGATCGTCATCAAGGTGCCGTTGACCTTGGCGATCATGCCGACCCTGATGGTGATGCTGGCCAACCAGGCATTCGCCTTCCCGCTGGTCAACGTCAACGAGATCTTCCACCTGGACCTGTCACGCACCAACGTGGTCGATGGCCAGGAAGTGGTGATCGTGCGTGACAAGGCGCTGCCGTTGTTCTACCTCAAGCGCTGGCTGGTTCAGGGCCAGGTCCATGAAGAGCAGCACGAAGGGCATGTGGTGATTCTTTCGGTCGGTACCCAGCGCATCGGCTTTGTCGTCGATCAACTGGTCGGCCAGGAAGAAGTGGTAATCAAGCCGTTGGGCAAGATGCTGCAGGGCACCCCCGGCATGTCCGGGGCCACGATTACCGGCGACGGCCGCATTGCGCTGATTCTCGACGTCCCGAGCATGCTCAAGCGTTACGCCGCCCGGCGTATTTGATTTCGGTGGCGCCCCCTGGCGGGTGGCGCCGCCTAATGGAGTGTTTATGGCAGTCAAGGTCCTGGTGGTGGATGATTCCGGTTTCTTCCGCCGCCGTGTCTCGGAAATCCTGTCGGCGGACCCGACGATCCAGGTAGTAGGTACCGCGACCAACGGCAAGGAAGCGATCGACCAGGCACTGGCGCTCAAGCCCGATGTCATCACCATGGACTACGAAATGCCCATGATGGATGGCATCACCGCCGTGCGCCACATCATGCAGCGCTGCCCAACCCCCGTGCTGATGTTCTCGTCGCTCACCCACGAGGGCGCCCGCGTTACCCTCGATGCGCTGGACGCAGGCGCCGTGGACTACCTGCCGAAAAACTTCGAGGACATCTCGCGCAACCCCGACAAGGTCAAGCAGATGCTGTGCGAAAAGGTACATACCATTTCGCGCAGCAACCGCCGTATTCCCAGCTACGCCCGTACCGCGCCCGCGCCTGCGCCTGCCTCGGGCAGCCAGGGTACCGCCACCACCGCGCCGGCGCGCAGCGCGGCACCCGTGCCAGCGCGGCCAACGGCTGCGGCCCCGGCGCCGTCGCATTCTCCGGCCCCCAAGCGCAAACCCTACAAACTGGTGGCGATTGGTACCTCCACCGGTGGCCCGGTGGCGCTGCAGCGTGTGCTGACCCAGCTGCCGGCGAACTTCCCGGCGCCCATCGTGCTCATCCAGCACATGCCCGCCGCGTTCACCAAGGCCTTTGCCGAGCGCCTGGACAAACTGTGCCGCATCAGTGTCAAGGAAGCCGAGGACGGCGACATGCTGCGCCCAGGGCTTGCGCTGCTGGCACCGGGTGGCAAGCAGATGATGATCGACGGCCGTGGCACGGTGAAAATCCTGCCGGGCGATGAGCGCCTGAACTACAAGCCCTGCGTGGACATCACCTTCGGCTCTGCGGCCAAGTCCTATGGCGACAAGGTGCTCTCCGTAGTGCTGACCGGCATGGGGGCAGACGGTCGCGAGGGTGCGCGGTTGCTCAAGCAGGGCGGCAGCACCGTGTGGGCCCAGGATGAAGCCAGCTGCGTGATCTATGGCATGCCCATGGCCATCGTCAAGGCCAACCTGGCCGATGCGGTGTACAGCCTGGATGACATCGGCAGGCACCTGGTGGAGGCGTGCGTCTGATGGACGTGCTCAGCCTGATCGGCCTGATCCTGGCTTTTGTTGCCATCGTAGGCGGCAATTTCCTTGAGGGCGGGCATGTCGGCGCGCTGGTCAATGGGCCGGCAGCGCTGATCGTGCTGGGCGGTACGCTGGCGGCGGCGTTGTTGCAGTCGCCGCTGTCGTCGTTCAAGCGGGCGTTGCAGATTTTGCGCTGGATCCTGTTCCCGCCCAGGGTCGACCTGCCTGGCGGTGTCGACCGTGTGGTCAACTGGAGCCTGACGGCGCGCAAGGAGGGCCTGCTGGGCCTGGAAGGGGTGGCGGACGGTGAGCCCGACCCCTATGCGCGCAAGGGCCTGCAGCTGCTGGTGGATGGCGCCGAGCCCGAGGCCATCCGCAGCATCCTCGAAGTGGACTTCCTGACCCAGGAAAGCCGCGACTTGCAGGCGGCCAAGGTGTTCGAGAGCATGGGCGGCTACGCGCCGACCATTGGCATCATCGGCGCCGTGATGGGGTTGATCCACGTGATGGGCAACCTGGCCGACCCTTCGCAACTGGGCAACGGCATTGCCGTGGCCTTCGTCGCCACCATCTACGGGGTGGCCAGTGCCAACCTGGTGCTGCTGCCGGTGGCGAACAAGCTCAAGGCCCTGGTAATGCGCCAGTCGCGTTACCGCGAAATGCTGCTCGAAGGCCTGCTGTCGATTGCCGAGGGTGAGAACCCGCGTTCGATCGAATTGAAGCTGCAAGGCTTCATGGAGTAGCCCATGCGCCGTCGCCGCCATGCCGAAGAACCGGAAAACCACGAACGCTGGCTGGTGTCCTACGCCGACTTCATCACCTTGCTGTTTGCCTTTTTTGTGGTGATGTATTCGATTTCCTCGATCAACGAGGGCAAGTACAAAGTGGTTTCCCAGGCCTTGCTCGGGGTGTTCAACGACCCGGAGCGCAGCATGAAGGCCATCCCCATTGGCGAGGAGCGCCCGCTGAGCGTGCGCCCGGCAGAGCCGCTGGTCAACGACAGCCAACAGACCGAAGCAGGCCTGGCGGCGTCCAGCAGCGACCCGCTCAAGACCATCAGCGATGATGTGCGCGACGCTTTTGGCGACCTGATCAAGAGCGACCAGATGACCGTGCGCGGCAACGAGCTGTGGATCGAGATCGAGCTCAATTCATCGCTGCTGTTTGGCAGCGGCGACGCCATGCCCAGCGACAATGCGTTCGCCATCATCGAAAAGGTGGCCAACATCCTCAAGCCTTTCGCCAACCCTGTGCATGTGGAGGGTTTCACCGACAACTTGCCTATCCGCACGGCGCAGTACCCCACCAACTGGGAGCTGTCCTCCGCGCGGGCGGCCAGCATCGTGCGGCTGCTGGCGATGAACGGGGTCAACCCTGCGCGCATGGCTTCGGTGGGGTATGGCGAATATCAGCCGGTGGCCAGCAACGATTCGCCAGAGGGGCGTGCGCGCAATCGGCGGGTGGTGCTGGTGATCTCACGCAACCTTGAAGTACGCCGCAGCCTGACCGGTACCGGCACGGCCAACGCCACACCGGACGCGGCATTGCGCCGGGCTGGCACACAAAGTGCACCGGCAACCGCTGCCACGGTGGCAGGGCAATGACTCGTCAATTCTCTGGCACCGCTAACCCCGTCGCTGCCGGATGGCCACGGGGATTCTGCGTCATGAACGGTTCAAGAGTCAGTCTATGAGAGTGTGGGCAGTAGCCAATCAAAAGGGTGGCGTCGGCAAGACGACCACCACCATCGCGCTGGCTGGCCTGTTGGCTGATGCCGGTAAGCGCGTGGTCGTCGTCGACCTCGATCCGCACGGCTCGATGACCAGCTATTTCGGGCACAACCCCGATGCCCTGGAACACAGCTGCTACGACCTGTTCCTGCACAAGGGCGGGGTGCCCGAAGGCTTGCCTGGGCAACTGCTGTTGCCCACCAGCGACGAACGCATCTCGCTGCTGCCCTCCAGCACGGCGCTGGCCGTGCTGGAACGCCAGTCCCCCGGGCAGAATGGCCTTGGCCTGGTGATCGCCAAGAGTCTGGCGCAACTGTGGCAGGATTTCGACTTTGCGCTTATCGACAGCCCACCGTTGCTCGGCGTGCTGATGGTCAACGCCCTGGCGGCCAGCCAGCAGCTGGTGATCCCCGTACAAACCGAATTTCTTGCGGTCAAAGGCCTGGAGCGCATGGTCGGCACCCTGGCCATGATCAACCGCTCGCGCAAGCAGGCGCTGCCTTACCAGATCGTACCGACCCTGTTCGACCGCCGCACCCAGGCCTCGCTGAGCACGCTCAAGCTGTTGCGCGACACCTACGGCGAGCAGGTCTGGCAGGGCTACATTCCGGTCGACACACGGCTGCGTGACGCAAGCCGCAAGGGCGTCACGCCCTCGCAGTTCGACAACAAGAGCCGTGGGCTGCTGGCCTACCGGGCGCTGCTCAAGCACCTGTTGACCTACAAGCCCGCAGCGCAGGTGGCCTGATGACGACGCAAACCCGACACGCCGGCAGCAAGCCGCAGATGGCGCTGCAGTCTTACCTGGACGGCCTGCTGCAGGAGGCCACCGAAGCCGATGACCTTCTCGACGCGCCCGTAGCCACCGACGAATTTGCCCAGGCCGTGCGCGAAGAGCAGGCCCGCGATGCGCAGCCGCCTGCGCGCTCGCCCGCTGTAGCGCCGCCACGGGCCACCACCCCGCGGCCCTTCGCCGAGCCCCGTCTGGCTGTGCTGCCCAGCGTGATGCCCGTGCAGGCACCGGTAGTCACGGTGGTTGAACAGCAGGTGGTGGCCGAGGCCAGTATCCCGGTGCTGATCGAGCCCCCGGCAGTGGAACCTGCGGTGCCGCTGGTGGACGTACACCTGCCGGCGCCGGGCCTGCCCGCGCCGCCCGCCACCGTCGATGGTCGCCCGGCCTGGGCTGCCGAGCCGTTCGAGTGCCTGCTGTTCGACGTGGCTGGGCTGACCCTGGCAGTGCCGCTGGTGTGCCTTGGCTCGATCTACAACCTGGCCGGTCAGGAACTGACGCCTTTGTTCGGCCAACCCGAGTGGTTCCTTGGCATCCTCACCTGCCAGGCCGGTAACCTGAAGGTGCTGGACACGGCGCGCTGGGTTATGCCCGACCGTTACCGCGATGACTTCCGACAGGGCCTGCAGTACGTAATTTCTGTTCAGGGCTATGAATGGGGGCTGGCCGTGCATCAGGTCAGCCGTTCGCTGCGCCTGGACCCGTCCGAGATCAAGTGGCGCAGCCAGCGGGGCCAACGCCCGTGGCTGGCCGGCACGGTAATCGAACACATGTGTGCGTTACTGGATGTTGCTGAACTGGCCGAGCTGATCGCCAGCGGCGCCGTCAAGCAGATGCACGCCAAACCGAAAATGACACCGAACACACCGCCGAAGGCGGATTTCAAGGGGTAGGGGAATGAAAAAGTCGTCCGCACAAGGTTCCGAAGATCCGATCCTGCAGTGGGTTACCTTCCGTCTGGACAACGAGTCCTACGGCATCAACGTGATGCAGGTGCAGGAAGTGCTGCGCTACACCGAAATCGCCCCGGTGCCGGGTGCACCCAGCTATGTGCTGGGCATCATCAACCTGCGCGGTAATGTGGTCACTGTGATCGACACCCGCCAGCGCTTCGGCCTGATGCCCACCGAGGTGACCGACAACACCCGGATCGTCATCATCGAAGCCGACAAGCAGGTGGTGGGTATTCTGGTCGACAGCGTGGCCGAAGTGGTCTACCTGCGTCAGTCGGAAATCGAAACCGCGCCGAACGTGGGTAACGAAGAGTCGGCCAAGTTCATCCAGGGCGTGTGCAACAAGAACGGCGAGCTGCTGATTCTGGTCGAGCTGGACAAGATGATGACCGAGGAAGAGTGGTCCGAGCTGGAGAACATCTGAGTTGATCTTCGAGGTTGCGGTCATTCTGTTGGCGCTGCTGTGGGCGCTGAGTGTCTGGTACTTCCTGAACTATGCCAGGCGCCAGCGCGAGGCTGTCGCCCACCAGCAGGTCATCGATGCCATGCGCGACCAGCGCATCAAGGACCTGAACAAGCGCCTGGATGATTACCAGAACGGCAGCGTGCGCATGGGTGAGGCTATCCATGAAGTGCGGGCGGTGGTTGCCGGCTTGCCGGACCGCCTGGAGCGCCTGGAGCAGCACGACCCCAGCAGCGTCACCTTCACCCAGGCTGCGCGGCTGGTGAGCATGGGGGCCAGTGTTTCCGAACTGACCGAAACCTGTGGCCTGACCCAGGCCGAAGCCGAGCTGATGAGCAAGCTGCACCGCAGCGAGTGAAGCAAAAAAGGGCGACGCAAGTCGCCCTCGTGCTGTCAGGGCCTGCCCCAGGAGTGGTAGTTGCCCACCTGGGCGACGCGGTTCAGCGCCTGGTCGGCCTGTACGGCCGCGATGATCTCGGCCTGCTTGCTGTCAACCAGATACAGCGGCTTGCTTTGTGGCAGGGTCTGCAGGTTGCTCAGTTGGCGCAGCAGCCGCAACCTGGGCAGGCATCGGTCAATCACGTCATTGAGCAGGCTCGGCCCGGTCAACTGGCTCAGGCGCTTGGCGTAGGCCTTGAATTCAGGGGTGCCTGCCATCGGCTTGTAGCCGTAGAAGTCCCCATTGGCGAGATAGCGCTCGTGCAGGGTATCGGCGATCACCTGCAGGGTAGGGTTGTTGGGGTGGCTGCCGATCATGTTGCTGTTGTACTGGCAGTGCATGCCCAGGGTGTCGTTGTTGGCCGGGTCACCCAGCACCAGGCCGTCCGGGGTAGTGGCCAGTTCTACGGTGTCGAGCGCTGCACGCGAGGGGTCAAGTGGGTCGTCAGGGTGCGGGAACAGCGTATCGTCCACATCCAGGTAGACCCCACCCTCATGGTGCAGCAGCGGGTAGCGCAGGATATCGGACGCCGACGAAAAATTGGCCCCGGGGCCGTTGATTGCCTGGTGATACTGTGGGTAATGAGGGCTGTCGCGCCAGGACTGGTAGAAGGGCTGCTCTTCCAGCGTCACCACTTCCAGGCCGGGGGCCCTTGTTGCCAGCAGGTGCCGGTTGGCCTCGAACGCCCGCGCATCTGCGTTCGACAGATACAGCCGGTAGCGGTACGGGCTGCTGCCCAGGCGCCTGGCATTGGTAGCCAGGTTGTCCAGCAGCTCGGGAGCAATCACCTTGTTGCCCACCCAGATGCTGGAGAGGGTCTTGGGGATGGGCTGCACGGCCTGGGCGTCAATCGCCGGCACCTGGATGGGCAGCTGGATATCCACCCCCAGGCCCCGCAGGGTGGCCATGCGCATGCCGTCGGTGACCGGGCGTTCCCGAGGGGAGATCCTGAACAGCCCTGGGCGCCCTTCGGCGGCTTGGTAACAAACGGGCTGCACATCGTTGAGGGCATTGCTGGCGATGAACGCATCGTATTCGGCGTCGTACAGCACTTCGGCGTTGTAACCACGGATCATCGATTGCAGCTTTGCCGGGCCACTTTGGCTGACCGGTGTCCTGATTACCGACTGCGCAACCGGGCTATCGTCTGCCGGCACTGCTGCCACTTCTTCCCAGAAATAGGCGCCCACGTCGGGCTCTGGGAAGTGCGGCGGGTTGATCGGGCTCAGCGGGTAGCCCAAGTGCTCGTTGAGGCGGATCGGCACCCTGAACACGCCGCGCGGCGGTGGCAGCAGCGTCGTCGCCCGGGTGGCCAGCTCTGCGGTAAATGGCAGTGCATTGAGCAGCCCGTAGACCGCGCCCGAAACACCCTCTGCCTTGTCCTCCACTGATTTGCCATTGATGGCCTGATCCAGGCCCATGCCAAACTGGCCGATGCCTGCTGCTGCCAGCAGGGGGATCAGCTCTGGCACCACGATCGCGAACGGCGCCAGCAGGTTGATCGATGTGGTCAGGTAGCCGCGCCACCTGCCCTTGGTCACCTCATGGTCACTGGTGATGGTGAAATCGGCGTCGGCGTAACTGCGCGCGCGTTGGCGTTCGGTAATGGCGGCGAACAAATCGCCTGTCACTTCCGGGCTGTATTTAGCGACTTTGTAGTTGACGTATTGGCGTGGCGGCCATTTCCCGTCGGTGGTAAACCCTGGCCGGTTGGGCGAGCGGTGGGGGAAGGCAGGGTAAACTCCAAGGCCTAGCAGGGCCGTGTCCAGCCCGCTGAAATCGAGCCCGTCCGGGGTGTCTGCCAGCCTGAAATACTGCCGCAGTGCCTGGCGTTTCTGCGGGTCTCGACATTGCTCGCCCACCCAGTCCTTCATGGCTGCCATGCCGGTGAATTCGTGCAGGGGTGAGGCATTGCCAGGCAGGTACATCAACACGTGATTGTGCGCGGCATCGGCCATAACGATCAGGTCGGTGGCGGCATAGCCATAGATGTTCAACAGCCGGGCTTTGAACCCCTTTGCGCGCGGTGCAAGCCCTGCAGCCTGCCAGGCCAGCAGGCGGCCGGTTGCGCTCAGCGAGCCTTCCTGGACCTGTTTGTTGCAGGCGGCAATGAAGCTGATCTGCAGGGCCTTGCTGTGCTGCTGCGCGGCGTCACGCCAGTAGTCATCGAGCATACCGACGAAGTGTGTGTGGAAATCCAGGTTCCAGACAAAGCGCTGCAACGCTTCGACGTCAATCGGCAGGTGTGTGGCGTTGTCGTAGCGGGCGGGGCTTGTGCGGTGGAACAGGCCGTTGAACACCGAGAACGGGGCGCTGTTGTCCAGGGCGCCCGGTTCGGGGAGGCGCTCGACGATGTGCAGGGTTTGCCCAGGCCATTGGCCGGCCCAGCCGCCTGGGAACAATTGCCCGATCAGGTTCTTGCTGGTTTCGCCTTGCCAGTTGGCCAGCACCGCCTGGGTCAGTGACAGGCGCTGGGCAATGATCGCCTGGTTGCCGCGGTAGTGCAGGGTGACCGCGTCGGTGGTGTCCGGGTCCAGGTCGTGGCCCTGGGCGCGCGCCCACTCGCGTATGGCGCTGGCAGCTTGGCGGTCGGGGCGAGGGATGTTCTGCAGATGGCGCCGAACGAACTGTTCGCCGGCAGGGTTGACGAGGGTGATTGCCATGGTGATTGACCTGTGTGATGGACCAGGCGGCACAATGGCGAGAGGGGCCCTGAACGGGTCGGTAAGCGGGTACCACCCCGGCTCGTAGGCGCGAGCGTAGCTCGCGATGGGGTGCGCAGCGCCCTCGAAAATAATTGCCTGCGACCGGGTCAGGGCCCCGGCAAACGCGGCAGATTCGGGGTTATATCGCGCTCCGGCTCCGGCGTGTCATCGAACCCAGGCGGCACTTTGCCGCGCAACTGCCAGGCGAAGGCGATGATTTCGGCGATGGTCAGGTACAGGGCTTCGGGTATCTGGTCGCCCAGTTCCAGCCGAGCCAGCAAGCGCACCAGCTCGGCGTTTTCATAGATGGGAATTTCGTGTTCACGGGCAATGGCCATGATCGCTTCGGCCAGTTCGTCGTCAC
Organism: Pseudomonas sp. S32; assembly: GCF_016648095.1. Classification (NCBI taxonomy): domain Bacteria; kingdom Pseudomonadati; phylum Pseudomonadota; class Gammaproteobacteria; order Pseudomonadales; family Pseudomonadaceae; genus Pseudomonas; species Pseudomonas sp. S32. The sequence continues at coordinate 9,094 of NZ_JACVVF010000067.1, read as the reverse complement.
CTTTGGCGCTGAGCGTGGGTGCCTGCTGGCCGTCATAGCTCAGGGCTATGGCCTGGCGCGGGGTTTTCAGGCTCATGCGTTTTCATCCACCCAGCGTTGTTCTACCCGGGTGCTGGGGCCTTGCGGTGCAATGCCGGGGTGGCATTGCAGGTCGCCCACGTGCAGCCCGCGGGCCAGCAAGCCAGCGCGCAACGCGCCGAGTTCGGTATCGATCAGGCGCGCGGTGCGTTCCCGCTCCGCCCACAGCTGGCCGCTCAGGCAGCCTTGGGTGAGCTGTGCCTGCACCTGCAAAGGGCCGAGGGGGGCCAGGTCGAATGCCAGCTCGATGCGCCACAGTGCCTGCAGGGAATCCTGCGCCTGGTGCTTGCGCTCGGCCTGTTGTTCGGGGGTTTCCTCCCGTTGCAGCTTGACCTGCATCGGGATGAAGTCCTGCCCATGGCGGATGGGGATTTCAGTTTGCCAGGTGGTCTGCAGGTTGCCGTTCTCCAGCGTGCCGGTTTGCTGCAGGCTGCTCATGGCATGGCTCTGCAGGCGGGAAATGGCCGCCGCAGCCAGGCGCAGCAGCGCTTGCAGGTCGCCTTCGTCCTCCAGGGCCTGGAGCAGTTTGGAGGGGAGCGGAAACCCACCGGGCTGTGGCTTGGGCGAAACCCGTTCGAGCATCCCCAGGGCATTGCGCGCCAGCGCCGGCATGGCGGCGGCCAAGGTGGCCGGTGGCGGGTTGATCGCGGCATTGGTGGTGGCCTGGGCGATGAGCTGAAGCAGGTTGGCCTTGAGGTCGGTGGCCAGCGCCGGCGCGCCACCGGCCAGCAGCTTGGCTTCCAGAAAGGCGCCGCTGTTGCCCAGGGCCTGCATCAGCGCCTTGGCATCGCCCAGTTGCGTGGCCGTCGGCAAGGCCGCCAGCAGGCGCCCGGTGCTGGCGCGTACGTCGGGATCGGTGCCTGGATCGCTCGCCAGCTGTTGCAGCGCGCTCAGCAGGCCGGGCAATGATGCCTGGCGGTTCTGCTGGGTGAGCAACTGTTGGGCGATGCTGAGCTGGTCCTGCCTGCCGCTGAGCGGGACGAAGCGCAGTGACTGATCGCCTTGTACCAACCCGCTGAGCAAACTGCCCAGGGCCAGGGGGCGGGGGCTGTCGATAGCCAGCACGGCGCCAGCCTGAGCAGTGTTCAACAGGCTCACCAATGCCCGGTAGCTGGCAGGTTGGTCGGCCGTGGCAGGCAGCACCTGGTTGGTCAGCACCTTGCCCTGTAGCAGCGTACCAATGGGCACCTGGCTGGTATCAAGGCGGGTGAGGGTGGCTACCTGGCTGGCACTGGCCTGTTGCAGCAGGATGGCCAGGCGGCCGGCCTCAGGCTGGCTCACGGTCACCTGGCTACCCTGTGGCAGGGGCTGGCTGGCATTGGCCTGCAACTGGGTTTGCAGGCCATTGGCTTGCATCAGGCGCAACACCAACTGAAAATCCTGGCCGGCCTGGCGCATGGACACCACTTCGGCTTGCGCCGTCTCGCCCGGGGCGAGCAAACCCGGCTGAGCCTGGGTCAGGCGCAGCAGGTCGCCGGTCATGGCCGCTTTCACTGCTTGGGCGCTGGTCGCGGTTTGTGGGCCGAGACTATTGATTTCAGTCATGATTGTATACAACCTGTGGAGCCCAGCCTCTTGGCAGCGTGGCTGTGCATGTAATAATGCCGCCCGCCCGTGGTTGCCAGTATAACGGCAGCGCGATGGGCGACTTGAGTGGCAGGGCTTCAGGTGTGCGCCCAGGGCCCTACAACCGATAAGGCGAAACCGTGACTCTTCACCTCCAAGCCGTGGGCCTGGCCTGCGAGCGCGACTGGCGTCTGCTGTTCGAGCACCTCGCGTTCGAATTGCGGCCCGGCGACATGTTGCAGATCAGTGGCCCCAACGGCAGTGGCAAGACCAGCCTGCTGCGCCTGCTGGCCGGCCTGATGCAGCCGACCGCCGGGCAGATCCTGCTGGGTGGCAAGCCTCTGGGCGAGCAGCGTCACGCCTTGGCCAGCATCCTGGTGTGGATCGGCCATGCGGCGGGCATCAAGGACCTGCTCACCCCCGAGGAAAACCTCACATGGTTGTGCGCGTTGCACCAGCCTGCCAGCCGCGAGGCCATCTGGGCGGCGCTGGCAGCCGTCGGGCTGCGTGGTTTCGAAGACGTACCCTGCCATACCCTGTCTGCCGGGCAGCAGCGCCGCGTCGCCCTGGCCCGCCTGCACCTGGCCAGCCCGCCGCTGTGGATTCTCGACGAACCCTTTACCGCCCTGGATAAACAGGGCGTGGCGCAACTGGAGCAGCACCTCGCCCACCACTGCGAACAAGGCGGCACCGTGGTGATGACCACTCACCATGCGCTGGCCTGCAAACCGTCCGGTTACCGCGAACTGAACCTGGGGCAGTGGGCGGCATGAGCGTATTCATCCTGTTGCTGCGCCGGGAGGCGCGCCTGTTGTTCCGCCGCCCGGCCGAACTGGCCAACCCGTTGGTGTTCTTCGCCATCGTGGTGGCGTTGTTCCCCTTGGCGGTCGGCCCCGAAAGCCAGACACTGCAGAACCTGTCACCTGGCCTTGTGTGGGTGGCGGCACTGCTGGCGGTGCTGCTGTCGCTGGACGGCCTGTTCCGCAGCGACTTCGAGGACGGCTCACTGGAGCAGTGGGTGCTGTCGCCGCACCCGCTGGCACTGATGGTGCTGGCCAAGGTGCTGGCGCACTGGATCTTTTCCGGGCTGGCGCTGGTATTGTTGGCGCCATTGCTGGCCTTGATGCTGGGGCTGCCCGGGCACTGCCTGCCTGTGCTGCTGGGCTCGCTGCTGTTGGGCACGCCGGTATTGAGCCTGCTGGGCGCGGTGGGCGCGGCGCTGACGGTGGGCCTCAAGCGTGGCGGCCTGCTGCTGGCGTTGTTGATTCTGCCGTTGTATATCCCAGTATTGATCCTGGGCAGTGGTGCGTTGCAAGCGGCATTGCACAATATGCCCGCAACCGGCCAGCTGCTCTGGCTCGCCAGCCTGGCAGCCCTGACTGTCACCCTGGCACCCTTTGCGATCGCCGCCGGCCTGAAGATCAGCGTTGGCGAATAACGAGTCCTGGGCTTTCAAGCCCGGCAAATACCCTGGATGTACCCTGATGAAAATGAGCTGGACGTGGTTCCACAAGCTGGGTTCCCCCAAATGGTTCTATGCCATCAGCGGCCGCCTGTTGCCATGGCTGGCCGTGGCTGCGCTGGTGCTGCTGCTGGTCGGTATCACCTGGGGCCTTGCCTTTGCCCCCCAGGACTACCAGCAGGGCAACAGCTTCCGCATCATCTATATCCATGTGCCAGCGGCGATGCTGGCGCAATCCTGCTACGTGATGCTGGCGGTGGCCGGTGTGGTGGGGCTGGTATGGAAAATGAAACTGGCCGATGTGGCCTTGCAATGCGCCGCGCCCATTGGCGCCTGGATGACGGCCGTAGCGTTGGTCACCGGCGCCATCTGGGGCAAGCCCACCTGGGGCAGCTGGTGGGTCTGGGATGCCCGGCTTACGTCCATGCTCATCCTTCTGTTCCTGTACTTCGGCATCATTGCGTTGGGCCAGGCAATCAGTAATCGTGACAGCGCAGCCAAGGCCTGCGCGGTGCTCGCCATCGTTGGCGTGGTGAACATCCCGATCATCAAGTACTCGGTGGAGTGGTGGAACACCCTGCACCAGGGGGCCACCTTTACCCTCACCGAAAAGCCGGCGATGCCGGCCGAGATGTGGCTGCCGCTGCTGTGCACGGCACTGGGTTTCTACTGCTTTTTTGGCGCCGTGCTGCTGATGCGCATGCGCCTGGAAGTGCTCAAGCGCGAGGCGCGCGCCAGTTGGGTCAAGGATGAAGTATCAAACAGCCTTGGCCGGAGGGCCGCACCATGAGTTTTGCCAGCTTCGGTGATTTTCTTGCCATGGGCCACCATGGTTTGTACGTGTGGTCCGCCTATGGCATTTGCGTGGCGGTGCTGGCGCTGAACGTGGCCATGCCACTGCTGGCCCGCCGTCGCTACCTGCAAGAAGAGGCGCGCCGCTTGCGCCGGGAGAACATTCAGTGAATCCGCAGCGCAAGAAACGCCTGTTGCTGATCGTCGGCCTGCTGGTCGGCGTGGGGGTTGCCGTGGGCTTTGCCCTGAGCGCATTGCAGCAGAACATCAACCTGTTCTACACCCCTACCCAGATTGCTAATGGCGAGGCCCCCCAGGACACGCGCATTCGTGCCGGTGGCATGGTCGAGAAAGGCTCTGTGCAGCGTTCGTCCGATTCACTGGACGTGCGCTTTGTGGTCACCGATTTCAACAAGTCGGTGCCCATTACCTACCGCGGCATCCTGCCAGACCTGTTCCGCGAGGGGCAGGGCATTGTCGCCTTGGGCAAGCTCAACGGCGACGGTGTAGTGGTAGCCGATGAAGTGTTGGCCAAGCACGACGAAAAATACATGCCGCCTGAGGTCACCAAGGCGTTGAAGGAAAGCGGCCAAGCGCAGGTGCAGCCATGAATGCGGCGCTGGTGATACCCGAACTCGGCCAGCTGGCGATGATACTGGCCATCTGTTTTGCGGCTGTGCAGGCCAGCATTCCGCTGCTTGGCGCCTGGCGTGGCGACAGCCTGTGGATGAGCCTGGCACGCCCCGCGGCCTGGGGCCAGTTTGCGTTCCTGGCCTTCGCCTTTGCTTGCCTGACCCATGCGTTCATGACCGACAACTTCTCGGTGGCGTATGTGGCCAGCAACTCCAACAGCGCGTTGCCCTGGTACTACAAATTCAGTGCCGTATGGGGCGCCCACGAGGGCTCCTTGCTGCTGTGGGCGCTCATATTGGGTGGCTGGACCTTTGCCGTATCGGTCTTCTCGCGGCAACTGCCCCAAGTGATGCTGGCCCGCGTGCTGGCGGTGATGGGCATGATCAGCGTGGGCTTTCTGAGCTTCCTGATCATCACTTCCAACCCGTTCCAGCGCTTGCTGCCGCAGGTGCCGGTCGATGGCCGCGACCTCAACCCGCTGCTCCAAGACATCGGCCTGATCGTTCACCCGCCGATGCTGTACATGGGCTACGTGGGCTTTTCGGTGGCCTTCGCCTTCGCCATCGCCGCGCTGCTCGGTGGCCGCCTGGATGCGGCGTGGGCGCGCTGGTCGCGGCCCTGGACCATCGTCGCATGGGCGTTTCTGGGTGTGGGCATCACCCTGGGTTCATGGTGGGCCTACTATGAGTTGGGCTGGGGCGGCTGGTGGTTCTGGGACCCGGTCGAGAACGCCTCGTTCATGCCATGGCTGGTGGGCACGGCGCTGATCCACTCGCTGGCGGTGACCGAAAAGCGCGGTGTGTTCAAGAGCTGGACGGTGCTGCTGGCCATTGCGGCGTTTTCCCTCAGCCTGCTGGGCACCTTCCTGGTGCGGTCGGGCGTGCTCACCTCGGTTCACGCCTTTGCAGCCGACCCCTCCCGCGGCATCTTCATCCTGTTCTTCCTGCTGTTCGTGGTGGGCGGCTCGCTCACGCTGTTCGCCCTGCGTGCGCCGGTGGTCAAGAGCCAGGTGGGCTTCGGCCTATGGTCGCGTGAAACACTGCTGCTGGCCAACAACCTGGTACTGGTGGTAGCGGCCTCGATGATTCTGCTGGGCACGCTGTACCCGCTGGTACTCGATGCCCTGACAGGGGCCAAGCTGTCGGTTGGCCCGCCGTACTTCGATGCGTTGTTCCTGCCGTTGATGGCGCTGTTGATGCTGGTGTTGGGCGTGGGCGTGGTGGTGCGCTGGAAGGACACCCCCGGCAAGTGGCTGGCCAGCATGATGACCCCGGTGCTGATCGGCAGTGCAGTGATGGCGCCGCTGGCAGGGTTTGTCGTCGACGACTTCGACTGGCCAGCCCTGGCCACCTTTGCCCTGGCCGCCTGGGTGGTGCTGGGTGGGGTGCGCGATATCCTCGACAAGACCCGCCACAAAGGGTTGGTCAAGGGCCTGCCGGGCCTAGGCCGCAGCTATTGGGGCATGCAGGTGGCGCACCTTGGCCTGGCGGTGTGTGCTTTGGGCGTGGTGTTGTCGAGCAACAACAGCGCCGAGCGTGACTTGCGCATGGCCCCGGGCGAAAGCGTGGAACTGGGCGGGTACCACTTCCTGTTCCATGGCGCCAAGCATTTTGAAGGGCCGAACTTCATTTCCGACAAGGGCACCATCGTGGTCAGCCGCGAGGGCCGGGAAGTGGCCACGCTTCACCCCGAGAAACGCCTGTATACCGTGCAGCAGTCGATGATGACCGAAGCTGGCATCGACGCAGGCTTTACCCGTGACCTGTATGTGGCCCTGGGTGAACCGCTGGAAAACGGTGCCTGGGCGGTGCGGTTGCACATCAAGCCTTATGTCCGCTGGATCTGGCTGGGCGGTCTGCTGACTGGCCTTGGCGGGGTGCTGGCGGCCCTCGACCGGCGCTACCGCGTCAAGGTCAAGACCCGGGTGCGTGAGGCCCTGGGCGTGTCTGGAGCAGCTGCATGAAACGTTGGATCATGGTGGTGCCACTGGCGGTATTCCTGCTGGTGGCGGTATTCCTCTACAAAGGGTTGTTCCTAAAGCCCGAAGAGCTGCCTTCGGCAATGATCGGCAAGCCGTTCCCGGTATTCTCCCTGGCATCGTCCCAGGGCGACCGCACGCTCACCCAGGCTGATTTGCAGGGCCGCCCGGCGCTGGTGAACGTGTGGGCGACCTGGTGTTCGTCGTGCAAGGTCGAGCACCCCTACCTGAACCAGCTTGCCCAGCAGGGTGTGGTGATCTACGGGGTCAACTACAAGGACGACAACGCGGCTGCGCAGAAGTGGCTGGCCGAGTTCCACAACCCCTACCAGCTGGATATCCGTGACGAGGAGGGCACCCTGGGGTTGGACCTGGGCGTCTACGGCGCGCCGGAAACCTTCCTGATCGATGCCGAGGGCGTTATCCGCTACAAACATGTGGGGGTGGTCGATGCCACCGTCTGGCGTGAGCAACTGGCACCGCTCTACCAGGGCCTGGTTGACGAGGCCCGGCCATGAGGCGTTGGTTGGCGGCCGCAGCCCTGGCCCTGGGCGTGGCCGGTGTGGCCAGTGCGGCCATCGATACCTATCAGTTCCGTGACCAGGCCGAGCGGGAGCGCTACCAGCAACTGACCAAGGAACTGCGCTGCCCCAAGTGCCAGAACCAGGACATTGCCGATTCCAACGCCCCGATTGCAGCCGACCTGCGCCGGGAGATTTTCCGCATGCTTGGCGAGGGCCAGAGCAACCAGCAGATCGTCGACTTCATGGTCGATCGCTACGGTGACTTCGTGCGCTACAAGCCGGCGCTCAGCGGCCGCACCTGGCTGCTCTGGTTCGGCCCCGGCCTGTTGCTGGCGGGTGGCTTCGTGGTGCTGGCGATCATTGTACGTCGGCGCCGCGTAACGGCTGTGCAGGGCACCGATCAACTGTCTGCCGACGAGCGTGAGCGTCTGGCCAAACTGCTGGAAAAAGAACGCACCCATGACTGAATTCTGGCTTAGCGCGGGCCTGCTGTTGCTCGCCGCTCTCAGCTTCTTGCTGATCCCGATCCTGCGTGGCCGGCGTCGGCAGCAGGAAGAAGACCGTACCGCACTGAACGTAGCGCTGTACCAGGAACGCGTGGCCGAGCTCGCTGCCCAGCAAGCCGCTGGTGTCCTGGACGGCGCGCAGCTGGACCAGGGCCGGGACGAGGCCGCCCGCGAGCTGCTGGCTGACACCGAGGGTGCCGAGCCCGCGCGCCTGCGCCACCTGGGTAAAGCCCTGCCACTGTTGGCAGCGGTGTTGGTGCCGCTGATGGCCCTGGGGCTGTACCTGCACTTTGGCGCTGCCGACAAAGTAGCCCTGACCCAGGAATTCGCCCAGGCGCCGAAGTCGATGGAAGAGATGACCACGCGCCTGGAGCGGGTGGTGCAGGCCCAGCCGGACTCTGCCGAGGCGGTGTATTTCCTGGGCCGTGCCTACATGGCCGAGCAACGGCCCGCGGATGCCGCCCGCACCTTCGAGCACGCCGTGGGTTTGGCGGGGCGGCAGCCCGAGTTGTTGGGGCAGTGGGCGCAGGCGTTGTACTTTGCCGCCGACAAGCAGTGGAGCCCGCAGGTGCAGGCGTTGACCGATGAGGCGCTGAAGGCCGACCCCAATGAGGTCACCAGCCTGGGCCTGCGCGGCATCGCCGCGTTCGAGGGGGAGCGCTACCAGGAGGCCATCGATTACTGGAAGCGCCTGTTGGCGCAGTTGCCACAAGGCGACGCTTCGCGTGCCGCGCTGCAGGGCGGTATCGACCGCGCCGCCGAGCGTTTGGGTGGTGCTGCTGGCCAGGCGTCGCAGCCGGCGCCGGCCACAGCGCGGTTGAAGGTTCGGGTCGAACTGGCGCCTGCCTTGCAGGGCAAGGTACGGCCGGAGGACACGGTATTCATCTTTGCCCGCGCCAGCAATGGCCCGCCCATGCCGCTGGCGGCGAAGCGGGTGACGGTGGCGCAATTGCCGATCGAGGTGGAGTTGACGGACGCCGATGCGATGATGCCGCAGATGAAACTGTCGGATTTCGCCGAAGTCCAACTGGTTGCACGGGTGTCGAGGGGTGGCCAGCCCACCCGTGGTGAATGGCGTGGGCAAGGTGCCCCTTTGCCAGTTGCGACCCAGGCCACCCAGCATCTGACGATCGACAGCCCTGACCTGTAAGAGAGCCTTGCCATGCACAGTTCCGTACGCCTGACCTTGATTGCCCTGGCTTTGGGTTTGTCTGCCTGTACGGGGCATGGCCCGGCGACCCAGCCGGAGCCGCCGGTGGACCGGGCGCCGCCTCCGCAGGGGCCGGTTATCAAGCCGTTGCCGGGGGGGCAGCCTTCCACGCCGGTGGGCAAGCCGGCGCCGGCGCCGAAGCCGGTACCGCGCACGTCGGCGAGCTTTGCACCGCCGCCGGGTGGGGCCAGCCATTGGGACCCGAAGTTGGGGGTTTATGTGTTGGATAAGCAGCCTAATACGTTTTATCGGCAGCGCACTTATTACCGGTTTGATAATGGGTGGAGTTGGTCGTTGAGCCCGAATGGGCCTTGGCAAGCTACGGACAGTAGTGGTGTGCCGGGT
>NZ_JACVVF010000066.1:0-19305 GCF_016648095.1 Pseudomonas sp. S32 | reverse complement strand
CGGGAGCGGGGCGGCTTTGGTTACTTTGGCCGCGACCAAAGTAACCCGCCGTAAGGGCGGAAAGGTGACTAAGCGCCACCTGCGCTAAAGAATGTTATTCCGCTTGAGACGCAACTAATCTGATTCAAACTTCCCCGGGACTCAGCACAGTATCCTTGGCCTCCCCCAGCACTCCAGGATAATCCAACGTATAATGCAACCCCCGACTCTCCTTCCGCCGCATCGCCGATAAAATCATCAGCTCCGCCACCTGCGCCAAGTTCCGCAGTTCTATCAAATCCCTGCTCACCCGGTAATTACTGTAGAACTCGTCAATCTCATCCAGCAGCAGCCTTACCCGATGCTGGGCCCGCTGCAACCGTTTGCTGGTCCGTACGATCCCCACGTAGTCCCACATGAACCGCCGTAACTCGTCCCAGTTATGCGCAATGATCACGTCCTCGTCCGAATCCGTCACCTGGCTCGCGTCCCACCCCGGTAATGCCACCGGCATGGGCACCGCTTCCAGGTGCGCCTGAATGTCCGCTGCCGCCGCGCGGCCGTAGACGAAGCATTCCAGCAGCGAATTGCTGGCCATGCGGTTGGCGCCGTGCAGCCCGGTAAAGCTCGTTTCGCCAATGGCATAAAGCCCCGGCACATCCGTATGGCCACGCTCATCCACCATCACCCCGCCACAGGTGTAATGTGCCGCCGGCACCACCGGGATGGGTTGACGCGTGATGTCGATACCAAAGCCCAGGCAGCGCTCGTATACCGTCGGGAAATGGCTCCTGATGAATTCCGCAGGCTTGTGCGTGATGTCCAGGTACACGCAGTCCACCCCAAGGCGCTTCATTTCGTGGTCGATTGCCCTGGCCACGATGTCCCGCGGCGCCAGTTCTTCACGCGGGTCGAACCGCGGCATGAAGCGCTCGCCGTTGGGCAGGCGCAGCAGGGCGCCTTCTCCACGCAGCGCCTCGGTTATCAGAAAACTCTTGGCCTGCGGGTGATAGAGGCACGTGGGGTGGAACTGGTTGAACTCCAGGTTCGCCACCCGGCAACCTGCACGCCAGGCCATGGCGATGCCATCGCCGCAGGCGCCGTCCGGGTTGCTGGTGTAGAGGTAAACCTTGGCTGCACCGCCTGTCGCAAGCACCGTGAACCGGGCGCCGTAGGTGTCGACCTGGCCCGTGTTGCGATCCAGTACATAGGCCCCCAGGCAACGCTCGCCGGCAAGGCCCAGACGCCGCTCTGTGATCAGGTCTACCGCTACGCGCTGCTCCAGCAGCTCGATGTTGGGGCGCTGCCTGGCTTGAGCGAGCAGGGTGGTGAAGATGGCTGCACCCGTGGCGTCTGCGGCGTGGATGATCCGCCGGTGGCTGTGGCCGCCCTCACGGGTAAGGTGGAACTCGAAGCCACCGTCGTCGACGCCGTGGTGCTCGTCCCGGGTGAACGGCACGCCCTGTTCGATCAGCCATTCGATGGCTTCACGGCTGTGCTCGACGGTAAAACGCACGGCCGCTTCATTGCACAGGCCACCGCCGGCATTGAGCGTATCTTCGACGTGGGACTGTACGGTGTCGGTGTCGTCCAGTACCGCTGCTACACCGCCCTGGGCCCAGAAGGTCGAGCCATTGGCCAGGTCGCCCTTGCTGAGCACGGCAACGCGCAGGTTGCCGGGCAGGTTCAGTGCCAGGCTGAGACCCGCAGCGCCGCTGCCGATCACCAGGACATCATGTTGGAATTGTTGGCTCATGTCGGGACACTAGTAATCTTCTGGAAGGGCGCGGCACAATAGTCACGCGCCGATGGCATTGTGAAACTATCGTGAACCTGGCCGGGTTGCCTTTATAGCAGCCTCAGGTAGCCAATTTCCATGCCACTTGCCAGGTAGCGGCAACCTTCGTGGGAACTTTCCGGCGTCGCCGGAAATCCTATGAAGGCTGCCTGCACGCCAACAATTTGCCGCGGCGACGCAGGGCGGTAGCTCCCAACGGGCTCACACCTGCGTATTCGTAACCTGATTATCGACGTTGCCGGTCAGTTCCGTGCTACGTCTTCCGTGCACGCCGATCAAGGGCTGCAGGAAACTTGCTTGGAGGGGAGAACTTTTGCGCAAAGCCCGAGTCTATGGTTGCAAGCCTGAGCGATGGCCATTGCAGCGCTCCTTCGAGTTTACCGAGGAGTGTTCATGCTAACCCAGGAAGAGGATCAGCAGCTTGTCGAGCGTGTGCAGCGTGGTGACAGGCGAGCTTTCGATCTGTTGGTGCTGAAGTATCAGCACAAGATTCTCGGGTTGATCGTGCGGTTTGTCCACGACACCCACGAAGCCCAGGATGTTGCACAGGAAGCCTTTATCAAGGCGTACCGTGCGCTTGGCAACTTTCGCGGTGACAGTGCGTTCTATACGTGGCTGTACCGTATCGCCATCAACACGGCGAAAAATTACCTGGTGTCACGCGGTAGGCGGCCACCAGACAGTGATGTGAGCTCCGAGGACGCGGAGTTTTACGATGGCGATCATGGCCTCAAGGATCTTGAGTCTCCAGAGCGCTCGTTGTTGCGGGATGAAATCGAAGGCACCGTCCATCGGACCATCCAGCAGCTCCCGGAGGACCTGCGTACGGCATTGACCCTGCGTGAGTTCGACGGACTGAGTTATGAAGACATTGCCAGTGTCATGCAATGTCCGGTGGGTACCGTGCGCTCTCGGATTTTCCGCGCTCGGGAGGCCATAGATAAAGCCCTGCAGCCTTTGTTGCAGGAAACCTGAGACAGCGGCTACAGCCAAGAGAGGAACCGCCATGAGTCGTGAAGCTTTGCAGGAATCGCTGTCCGCGGTGATGGATAACGAAGCGGATGAACTGGAACTGCGTCGGGTGTTGAACGCCGTCGACGAGGCCGAAACCCGTGCCACCTGGTCGCGCTACCAGGTTGCCCGCGCAGCCATGCACAAGGAATTGTTGCTGCCTAACCTGGACATCGCCTCGGCCGTGTCCGCAGCACTGGCTGATGAGGCCGTGCCGGTCAAGGTCAAGCAAGGCCCATGGCGTACTGTCGGCCGCCTGGCTGTTGCAGCCTCCGTCACCCTTGCTGTGCTGGCAGGTGTGCGCATGTACAACCAGGACGACATCACCGGTGCCGAGCTGGCCGCCCAGCAACCTGCCCAGCAGGGTGTAACTGTTCCGCAGGCTCAGGGCCCGGCAGTGCTGGCTGGCTATAGCGAAAGCAGCGAGCAGGCTACCGGCCCGATGGCCAACGGTGTGTTGCAGAACCAGGCTGGCTGGGACCAGCGCCTGCCGGGCTACCTGCGCCAGCACGCTCAGGAGTCCGCGCTGAAAGGGACTGAAACCGCTTTGCCTTATGCTCGCGCAGCCAGCCTGGAAAATCGTTAAGTAGGGAGGACCATGCGCGCGCTACCCCTTCTGTCGCTGCTGGTCGGCAGCTGCATGGCGGTGCCAGCGTTGGCAGCCAACTCGTCGCCCGAGGCGAACGAGTGGCTTACCAAGCTGGCACAAGCCGAGCAAACCCAGAGCTATCAGGGCTCATTCGTCTACGAACGCAACGGTAGCTTCTCTTCCCACGATATCTGGCACAAGGTCCAAGGCGGCAACGTCAGCGAGCGGCTGCTGCAGCTCGACGGCACCGCCCAGGAAATTGTGCGCGTCGACGGCAAGGTACGGTGTGTAGGTGGCGGCCTTGCCAGTGATGTGACGGCGCCGCCCGACACTGCCCCGCGTGTGCTGGACCCTCTGAAACTGATGGGCTGGTACGACCTGGCCATGTCGGGCAAGTCTCGGGTGGCTGGGCGTGATGCTGTAGTTATCACCCTCACGCCACGCGACCAGCACCGCTACGGTTTCGAACTGAATCTGGATCGCCAGACCGGGTTGCCGCTTCGCTCGCTGATGCTCAACGAGAAAGGCCAGCTGCTGGAGCGCTTCCAGATGACCCGCCTTGAGCCCAAGGTGCCTTCTGATAACGATCTGCACCCCAGCGCTTCGTGCAAGCCGGTTGCGGCCGCCGCGCCAGCGCGCAGCCCTGTGTCTGGCTGGCGCTCAGACTGGCTGCCGCCTGGCTTCGAGCTGATCAACAGCGCCGTCCGTCGCGAGCCAGGGAAGGGCAGCACGGTGAGTACCCTGATGTATGACGACGGCCTGGCCAGGTTCTCGGTGTTCCTTGAGCCTGTGAAGGACGAAGGCGGTGCCGATGTTCGTACCCAGCTGGGCCCGACTTCAGCTGTGTCGCGTCGCCTCAACACGCCCAAGGGCAAGGTGATGGTAACTGTGGTAGGGGAGATACCCCTGGGTACAGCAGAGCGCGTGGCATTGTCGATGCGGCCGCAGGATGCCCAGGCCAGTCAATGACGGCGGGCACTGCACACACGCTGTGCAGGCTTTTGAAACGAAATTAACGCATTGTCATTTGCAATCTGTCGGCAAATTTTCTATAGGTCAGGCTTCTGGGAGCCTGACCTTTTGCTGCGTCGTGCAGGGGCCTTTCTAAACTACCGCTCGTTGTGACGGGAGCCGTATGTCAATACCACGCTTGAAATCCTATCTATCGCTGTTCGCTGCTGTGCTGATGCTCGGCCAGGTGCTGACCGCCCAGGCCGAGGAAGCCCTGCCGGACTTCACCACGCTGGTCGAGCAGGCTTCGCCGGCTGTGGTCAACATCAGTACCAAGCAGAAGCTTCCGGACCGCCGCATTGCCGCTGGGCAGATGCCTGACCTCGAAGGCCTGCCGCCGATGTTCCGCGAGTTCTTCGAGCGCAACATGCCCCAGCAGCCGCGCTCCCCGCGTGGCGATCGCCAGCGCGAGGCGCAGTCGCTCGGTTCGGGCTTCATCATTTCCAGCGACGGCTATGTGCTGACCAACAACCACGTGGTGGCCGATGCTGACGAAATCATTGTGCGCCTGTCTGACCGCAGTGAACTGCAGGCCAAGCTGGTGGGTACCGACCCGCGTACCGACGTAGCCCTGCTCAAGGTCGAGGGCAAGAACCTGCCGACCGTCAAGCTGGGGGATTCCGAAAAGCTGAAGGTCGGTGAGTGGGTGCTGGCCATCGGTTCGCCGTTCGGCTTCGATCACTCGGTCACCAAAGGCATCGTCAGCGCCAAAGGCCGGACCTTGCCAAATGACACCTATGTGCCGTTCATCCAGACCGATGTGGCCATCAACCCGGGTAACTCGGGTGGCCCGCTGTTCAACATGAAAGGCGAGGTAGTGGGTATCAACTCGCAGATCTTCACCCGTTCCGGTGGTTTCATGGGGCTGTCGTTCGCCATCCCGATCGACGTGGCCATCGACGTGTCCAACCAGCTGAAAAAAGACGGCAAGGTCAGCCGTGGCTGGCTGGGTGTGGTTATCCAAGAGGTCAATAAGGACCTGGCCGAGTCGTTCGGCCTGGAAAAACCCGCCGGTGCCCTGGTGGCCCAGGTACTCGAAAACGGCCCGGCAGCCAAGGGTGGCCTGCAGGTAGGTGATGTGATCCTCAGCATGAATGGTCAGCCGATTGTCATGTCTGCCGACCTGCCGCACCTGGTCGGTGGCCTGAAGGACGGCGAAAAGGCAAAACTGGACATCATCCGCAATGGCAAACGCCAGACCCTGGATATCAGCGTGGGTGCACTGCCGGATGACGATGCCGATATCGCCCCTGGCAGCGACACCAGCGTGGAACGCAGCAGCAACCGCCTGGGTGTTGCCGTGGCGGACTTGACCGCCGAGCAGAAGAAGTCCCTGGAGCTCAAGGGCGGCGTGGTCATCAAGGAAGTGCAGGATGGCCCGGCAGCCACGATTGGCCTGCGTCCCGGTGATGTCATCAGCCACCTGAACAACCAGGCCATCGGTTCGGCCAAGGAGTTCACGCAGATCGCCAAGGAACTGCCGAAAAACCGTTCGGTGTCCATGCGGGTACTGCGGCAGGGTCGCGCCAGCTTCATTACCTTCAAGCTCGCTGAATAAGGCGTTTTGACAGGCGATGAAGGGCAGCGATGGCTGCCCTTTTTCATGAATGTTCACAATTGGGCTGGCGGATGCTGCCGACGGTTGGGCAGAGGAATCTCCCATCTGCCAGCTGCTTAAGGTACAATTGCCGGCTATTTTTCGGCGGGCGTCCGGCTCGCAGCCTTTTCGAGTGTTGACCTGTGAGTGATTTGAGTCATATCCGCAATTTCTCCATCATCGCCCACATCGACCATGGCAAGTCGACGCTGGCCGACCGTTTCATTCAGATGTGCGGTGGCCTGACGGCGCGCGAAATGGAAGCCCAGGTCCTCGATTCCATGGACCTGGAGCGCGAGCGCGGCATCACCATCAAGGCCCACAGCGTTACGCTCAACTACAAGGCCCAGGACGGTAAGGTCTACCAGCTCAACTTCATCGACACCCCCGGCCACGTCGACTTCACCTACGAGGTTTCGCGTTCGCTGGCAGCCTGTGAAGGTGCCTTGCTGGTGGTCGACGCGGGCCAGGGTGTCGAGGCACAGTCCGTAGCCAACTGCTACACAGCAATCGAGCAGGGCCTTGAGGTCATGCCGGTGCTGAACAAGATGGACCTGCCCCAGGCCGACCCGGACCGGGTGAAGGACGAGATCGAGAAGATCATCGGCATCGATGCTACCGACGCCGTGGCCTGCAGTGCCAAGAGCGGCATGGGCGTGGACGAAGTGCTCGAGCGCCTGGTGCATACCATCCCGGCACCCGAGGGCGACATCGACGCGCCGTTGCAGGCGCTCATCATCGATTCCTGGTTCGACAACTACCTGGGCGTAGTCTCGCTGGTGCGTGTGCGCCACGGCCGCGTCAAGAAAGGCGACAAGATCCTGGTCAAGTCCACCGGCAAGCTGCACCTGGTCGACAGCGTCGGTGTGTTCACCCCGAAACACACCCAGACCGCCGACCTGAAGGCGGGCGAGGTAGGCTTCATCATCGCCAGCATCAAGGACATTCATGGTGCGCCAGTGGGCGACACCCTGACGCTGTCCACCACGCCTGAAGTGCAGGTGCTGCCAGGCTTCAAGAAAATTCAACCGCAGGTCTACGCCGGCCTGTTCCCGGTCAGCTCGGATGACTTCGAAGACTTCCGCGACGCGCTGCAGAAGCTCACGCTGAACGACTCGTCGCTGCAGTACATGCCGGAAAGCTCCGATGCACTGGGCTTCGGTTTCCGCTGCGGCTTCCTGGGCATGCTGCACATGGAGATCATTCAGGAGCGCCTGGAGCGTGAGTACGACCTGGACCTGATCACCACGGCGCCCAGCGTGATTTACGAGCTGGAACTGAAAACCGGTGAAACCATTATCGTCGACAACCCGTCGAAGCTTCCGGACGTTTCCGCTGTCACAGACTTCCGTGAACCGATCGTCACCGCGACTATTCTGGTGCCTCAGGAACACCTGGGTAACGTGATCACGCTGTGCATCGAAAAGCGCGGCGTGCAGCGTGACATGCAGTTCCTCGGTAGCCAGGTGCAGGTGCGCTACGATATGCCGATGAACGAGGTGGTGCTGGACTTCTTCGACCGCCTCAAATCCACCAGCCGCGGCTATGCTTCGCTGGATTATCATTTTGATCGCTATCAGTCGGCCAACCTGGTCAAGCTGGATGTGTTGATCAACGGTGACAAAGTCGACGCCCTGGCATTGATCGTGCACCGCGACAACGCAGCCTACAAAGGCCGTGCGCTGACCGAGAAGATGAAGGAGCTGATTCCTCGGCAGATGTTCGATGTGGCGATCCAGGCAGCCATTGGCGGCCAGATCATTGCCCGGACCACTGTCAAGGCACTCAGAAAGAACGTACTGGCCAAATGTTACGGTGGCGACGTTAGCCGTAAGAAAAAGCTGCTGGAGAAGCAGAAGGCCGGTAAGAAACGCATGAAACAGGTGGGCAACGTGGAGATTCCACAAGAAGCCTTCCTCGCCGTGCTCAGGTTGGATAGCTAGGTCCTATGTCGCTAAATTTCCCGCTGTTGCTCGTCATCGCCGTGTTCGTATGCGGTCTGCTTGGCTTGATCGACTTGCTGTTCCTGGCGCCGCGGCGTCGTGCAGCCATCGCTAACTATCAGGGCAGCGTAAGCCAGCCGGAAGTAGCGGTGGTCGAGCGCCTGAACAAGGAGCCGTTGCTGGTCGAGTACGGCAAGTCGTTCTTCCCGGTGTTGTTCATCGTGCTGGTGCTGCGCTCGTTTCTGGTTGAGCCGTTCCAGATCCCTTCGGGGTCGATGAAGCCGACCTTGGAAGTGGGCGACTTCATCTTGGTGAACAAGTTCTCCTACGGCATTCGCCTGCCGGTGATTGACAAGAAGGTGATCGAAATCGGTGACCCTCAGCGGGGCGATGTGATGGTGTTCCGCTACCCGAGCGATCCGAATGTCAACTACATCAAGCGTGTGGTTGGCCTGCCAGGTGACCAGATCCGTTACACCAATGACAAGCGTCTGTTCGTCAATGGCCAGCCCATTGCCGAGCAACTGGTGGGCACCGAGCCGGGCACCTTGGGTAGCGCAGAGCTGTACAAGGAAAAACTCGGTGCTGCCGAGCACCTGATCCGCAAGGAGATGAGCCGTTATCGCATGCCACCGGACCAGCAATGGACCGTGCCAGCAGGCCATTACTTCATGATGGGCGACAACCGCGACAACTCCAACGACAGCCGCTACTGGGATGACCCGAATATTCCCAAAGAACTGCACGGCATGGTTCCGGACCGCAACATTGTCGGCAAGGCATTTGCCGTCTGGATGAGCTGGCCTGAGCCGAAACTCAGCCACCTGCCCAACCTTTCGCGGGTCGGCCTGATCCATTGATACCCTTCGGCGCTGTCCAGCAGACAGCGCCGAATGCATTTCTGACATAGGCTGTGTCTCAGGGATGGGAGATTCGCCGCACGTCGCGGCCGCCACAGCCAAACAGTCTTTCAGGATGTTGATTTGAACAACGCGTTTAACAACGATCGGGTGGTCGCATGAGTGCTTCCCTTGCCCATCTTGAGCGAAAGCTCGGTTACACCTTCAAGGACCAGGACCAGATGCTCCTGGCCTTGACCCACCGCAGCTACGCCGGGCGCAACAATGAGCGCCTGGAGTTTCTAGGCGACGCCATTCTTAATTTTGTTGCGGGCGAGGCTCTGTACGAGCGCTTCCCGCAGGCCCGCGAGGGCCAGCTGTCGCGCCTGCGGGCACGGTTGGTCAAGGGTGAAACCCTGGCCCGCCTGGCTCGTGGTTTTGACTTGGGCGAATACCTGCGCCTGGGCTCCGGTGAGCTCAAGAGCGGCGGCTTTCGCCGGGAATCGATCCTGGCCGATGCCTTGGAAGCCCTGATTGGCGCCATCTACCTGGATGCCGACATGGAAACCGCCCGCGAGCGTGTGCTGGCGTGGCTGGCCAACGAATTCGAAGGCCTGACGCTGGTCGACACCAACAAAGACCCGAAAACCCGCCTGCAAGAGTTCCTGCAGTCGCGCAGCTGTGAGCTGCCGCGTTATGAAGTGGTGGATATCCAGGGCGAACCCCATTGCCGTACCTTCTTCGTCGAGTGCGAAGTGGTGCTGCTGAACAACAAGAGCCGTGGTCAGGGCGTCAGCCGGCGTATCGCCGAGCAAGTCGCTGCCGCGTCCGCACTGATCGCCCTGGGCGTGGAGAATGGCAATGACTGAGAACACCCCGACCCGTTGCGGCTACGTCGCCATCGTTGGCCGGCCGAACGTCGGCAAGTCGACGCTGCTCAACCACATCCTGGGTCAGAAGCTGGCCATTACCTCGCGCAAGCCGCAGACCACGCGCCACAACATGCTCGGCATCAAAACCGAGGGTGACGTGCAGGCCATCTACGTCGATACCCCCGGCATGCACAAGGCCAACGACAAAGCCTTGAACCGCTACATGAACCGCAACGCCTCGGCCGCCCTGAAGGATGTCGATGTGGTGATCTTCGTAGTGGACCGTACCCGTTGGACAGACGAAGACCAATTGGTGCTCGAGCGCGTGCAGTACGTGACCGGGCCGGTCATCCTGGCGGTCAACAAGACCGACCGCATGGACGAGAAGGCCGAGCTGATCCCGCACCTGCAATGGCTGCAGACGCAATTGCCGAATGCCGAGATCGTGCCTATTTCTGCGCAGCAGGGGCATAACCTCGAGTCGCTGGAAGCGTTGATCGCCAAGCACCTGCCGGAAAACGAGCATTTCTTCCCGGAAGACCAGATCACTGACCGCAGCAGCCGGTTCCTGGCCGCCGAACTGGTGCGCGAGAAAATCATGCGCCAGCTGGGTGCAGAATTGCCCTATCAGATCACGGTCGAGATCGAGGAATTCAAGCAGCAGGGCCACGTACTGCACATCCATGCGCTGATCCTGGTCGAGCGCGATGGCCAGAAGAAGATCATCATTGGCGACAAGGGCGAGCGTATCAAGCGCATCGGCTCCGACGCACGCAAGGACATGGAAGTGCTGTTCGACGCCAAGGTCATGCTCAACCTGTGGGTCAAGGTGAAAGGCGGCTGGTCTGACGATGAACGTGCCTTGCGCTCGCTGGGTTACGGCGACCTCTGACGCTGTTGCAATAGCGGCTTGCCCCACGGCCTAGCCGCTTCCCTAGGGCTCGAAACCTCGAGCAAGTGACCCACCATGGATCAACCAGTCGGGCAGCCTGCCTACGTGCTGCATAGCCGGGCCTACAAGGAAACCAGTGCGCTGGTGGACTTCTATACCCCGCAAGGTCGCCTACGTGCAGTGCTGCGCCGTGCACGGGGTAAGGGTGGCAGCCTGGTGCGTCCCTTCGTCCCCCTGGAGGTCGAGTTGCGCGGGCGGGGTGAACTCAAGACCGTCGGCCGGCTGGAAGGGGCCGGCACGGCGCTCTGGCTGCATGGCGATGCGGTATTCAGCGGTTTGTACCTCAACGAGCTGCTCATGCGCCTGCTACCGGCCGAGGCGCCGGCCCCCGAACTGTTCGACCACTATGCCCAGACCCTGCAGGCGCTGGTGGCTGGGCGCGCGCTGGAACCGCTGCTACGGGCATTCGAGTGGCGGCTGTTGGATGAGCTGGGCTATGCCTTCTCGCTGCAAAACGACGTCAATGACCAGCCTATTACTGCCGAGGGCCGTTACCGCCTGCGGGTGGATGCGGGCTTGGAGCGGGTGGAGCTGGTACATCCTGGCCTGTTTGGCGGTGCAGAATTACTGGCGTTGGCCGAGGCTGATTGGGATGTACCCGGTGCACTGCTGGCTGCCAAGCGCCTGATGCGTCAGGCGCTGGCGGTTCACCTGGGGGCAAGGCCGCTGGTTAGCCGTGAACTGTTTCGCAAGCGCTGATCACGACGTATGCTGTAGCGCTCAAACTTAGGAGAGCGTTTCGTGACTCACAGCAACCGCATGCTTCTCGGCGTCAACATCGACCACGTGGCAACCCTGCGTCAGGCCCGAGGCACGCGCTACCCTGACCCGGTCAAGGCAGCCCTGGATGCCGAGGAAGCAGGCGCCGATGGCATCACCGTGCACCTGCGAGAAGACCGCCGCCACATTCAGGAGCGCGATGTGCTGCTGCTCAAGGACGTGCTGCAGACGCGCATGAACTTCGAGATGGGCGTTACCGAAGAGATGATGGCGTTCGCCGAAAAACTCCGCCCCGCCCACATCTGCCTGGTGCCCGAGACGCGTCAGGAACTCACCACCGAGGGTGGCCTGGACGTGGCCGGGCAGGAAGCGCGTATCAAGGCCGCGGTCGAGCGCCTGGCCCGCACAGGGGCAGAAGTGTCGTTGTTCATCGATGCTGACGAGCGGCAGATTGAAGCTTCGCGCCGGGTCGGCGCCCCCGCCATCGAGTTGCACACCGGTCGTTATGCCGATGCCCACACGCCCACTGAAGCGGCTCAGGAGCTTGAGCGTATTGTGCAGGGGGCCGCATTCGGTATTGACCAGGGCCTGATCGTAAATGCCGGCCACGGGTTGCATTACCACAATGTCGAAGCCATCGCTGCGATCAAGGGTATCAACGAACTGAACATTGGCCATGCCTTGGTGGCCCATGCCCTGTTCGTTGGTTTCAAGGCTGCGGTTGCGGAAATGAAAGCGCTGATTCTTGCTGCATCACGCTAATAATCAGTTGCGGCCTGCCGGGCCATTCACTTGCGCGCCAGCAGGGTTGCCCGGCGTGGCGCTGGCAGCCCTTCCACGGTCTTGCCATGATCGTCAGGGTCGAGGAAGTCGCTGAGCGACTGGTAGCGCATCCACTCCGTGCTGCGCTGTTCCTCTACACTCGTGACGCTGACATCGACGCAGCGCACATCGCTGAAACCGGCGCGCCGCAACCAGCGCGCCAACGCCGGTACCGACGGCAAGTACCACACGTTGCGCATCTGTGCGTAGCGGTCTTCTGGCACCAGCACCTGCTGTTCGTCACCTTCGATCACCAAGGTTTCCAGCACCAGTTCGCCCCCTTTGACCAGGCAATCCTTGAGCGCAAGCAGGTGCTCGATGGGCGAGCGGCGGTGGTAGAACACGCCCATGGAGAAGACCGTATCGAACCCCTCCAAGTTGGCCGGAAGGTCTTCCAGTGCGAACGGCAGGTGCCAGGCGGGCAGGTCTGGCAGGTAGCGCTGCACGGCCTGGAACTGGCAGAAGAACAGCCAGTTGGGGTCGACACCCACCACCAGGTCGGCCCCCGCGCCCAGCATACGCCATTGGTAATAACCATTACCGCAGCCCACATCGAGCACGCGCTTGCCCTTCAGGTTCAAGTGCGGGCCCACCCGCGACCACTTCCAGTCCGAGCGCCATTCAGTGTCCACCTGCACGCCGAACAGGTCGAAGGGCCCTTTGCGCCAGGGTGAGAGCCCCATCAGTGCCTGGCGCATCTGCACACGGCTGGCGTCATCGCAGGCGCAATCCAGGCGCAGGCCATTGACCAGGTCGACCTGGCTGGCCTGCAGGGCAGGCAGGGCGTCGAGTGCGCCCCGCCAGCGGTCCAGGTCACCGTGGCCTTTTTCCAGTTTTGCATCCAGTTGCGCTTGCAGGCCTTGTGACCAGCTAGCCAGGGGCGTGCCCGCCAGGCGGCGGACAAGGGGGGAGAGATCAATCATGGCAGGGCTATCAACGAGGCAAAATTGAGGCATTGGAACCACGGCACCACGTTGGAAAAACCGGCCGCCAGCAGGCGCTCGCGGTGGGTATCCAGTGTGTCCGGGCGCATCACGTTTTCAATGGCACTGCGTTTCTGGGCGATTTCCAGTTCGCTGTAGCCGTTGGCACGTTTGAAGTCCAGGTGCAGGTCGTTGAGCAGGCGCTGTTGCTCGGCATCGGCGAAACAGAGCTTTTCGGACAGGATCAGGGCGCCCCCGGGCAGCAGCGACTGGCGGATACGCGCTAGCAGCTCCAGACGTTGCTCCGGGGCGATGAACTGCAGCGTGAAGTTCAGCGCCACCACCGATGCAGGCTCGAACGGCAGCGTGAGGATGTCGGCTTCCAGCACCTGCACGGGCAACAGTTCCTGGAACATCGAGTCCTGGGCCGTGAGGTACTGGCGGCAGCGTTCGACCATGGCGGCAGAATTGTCCACCGCGATTACCCGGCAGCCGTCGCTGCGCACATGACGGCGCAGCGCCTGGGTGACTGCCCCCAGCGAGGCGCCAAGGTCATACAGGGCACTGCCGGGCTGGGCGAAGCGTGCGGCCAGCACGCCCAGGTTCTCGACGATGGTCGGGTAGCCGGGGACCGAGCGCTTGATCATGTCCGGGAACACCTGCACCACGTCTTCGTTGAAGACGAAGTCGGGCACCTGGTCCAGGGGCTGGGCGAAGAGGCGGTCGGGTTGTTGGCTCACGGCGGGCTCGATGCGCGGTAAAACGGGGGCGTATTTTATCGAATGGGCAGGTTTCTTGCCATGGCAACGTTTCTGGGTACCGCTATTCACACCCGCTGCAGCGCACTTTCGCACACTGATAAGTTAGCCAGATGAATGTGATGCCGGTATGAAAGTTTGATACTTCCCGCTCATGGCCCTGATGAATAAACCATCAGGGACTTCATTGAATGATCGGGGTATCGCTATGCAGGAAGATTCACCCATAGAGCAGATGGACAATATTTCCAGGGTCAAGACACTGCCCGCACAGTATTTCGCTTTTATTGAGAGCCGCTTAGAAGGCGGTCAGCAGGTAGGCACATTGCTGACCGCCGAGAACCTCAAGGCTATTAAGCAGTATGCCAATCAAGTGCATCAGCTACCCCGAACGCAGGCAGAGATCGAAAATGATTTCGACTACGCCACCCTTGGACTTGATGCTACCAAGGTATACGACCTGTATGTAGCATTACACCGTCATGTCTATGAGTGGGACATCCTGGAGCGAACCATCAAGCAGCTAGGCCCCGAGATCGAATCATTCGCCGACAGCCTGGTTAACCGCGGTGGCACCCTGTTGAGCAACCTGGAAAGCAGTGATGTATTCAACGCACTCAAACGGCGTAGGGCTGAGCAGGGGGAGGATGTCTACACCCGTCCGTTGAGCGAGGACGAGCGGGCTCAGGTCGCTGCTATTCTGGCAGTGGGTATCAATGAGATTGTCCGGGAGATCGAAGATACGGGGCGGCGGATTGATGACGTCGACAGGCGGGCCAATTGGTTCAACAACGAGATCAAGCGCGAGCTGAAGCCCCGTATGGTCAGGCTGTTGAGGCACTTCGACGACAATGTCTCCCTCGCCGACGTTATCGAGCGTCGCAAGCAGCTCGATCAATGGGATGAGCAGATCGAGCAGTTGAAGTCGGAATACGATGCCAATGTCGGTTACGCCTTCACCGGTATTGCACTGGGCCCCATCGGCTTGATTATTACCGGTGGCGTGTTTGGCGACAGGGCCGAAAAAATTCGCAAGCGCAAGAATGCCTTGATCGAGGAACGTGACGAACTGGCCGGCCGGCTTGGGAAAATGGTGCCAGCGATGGAAGATTTCGAGCGGGTCTCGACGCTGGTCAGGGACCTCCAGTTCCGCTGCAAGGACCTGTCCGCCGCCACCAAGCGCCTGGCCGATGTCTGGTTATACCTGGCCTCCTACGCCAAGAACTCCGTAGAAGAAGCCAAGGCGTTGGATAACATTACGCAGCTCGAGTCGTTTGTTCACGATTTTTCAGAAGTTATCAAGCCCTGGACTAAAATCGGCAACATTTGCCATACCCTGTCCGAGCTATTCAACGAACTGATCGACGAATATGAGGATGCCTAACATGGATGTGGTCAACCTGAAAACCGCCTTGCCCGATTTCATGAAGATGCAACAGGTGCAGGATCAGATGTTCGAGCTGATCAGTACGTGGGACGGCCATGTACTTACGCGGGTGCGGGAACAACTTGATGAGTTGCGAAACTTGCTGTTGCTGGTGGAGCGCTCGTTCAAGGAATGCCTGATCGGCGGTATCGTCCTGCTGGAGGACCGGCATTTTGCCCCCTCCACGCGCACCGGGGATGCGCCCTCCAGGCTGGGGAGCGTGCTGACCCGGCTCAACCAGCACCATGCGACGTTGGCTCGCTTCAACCTGCGGCTGGAGCTTTACTCGCTGTCGGCGCTGCCTGAATCGCTGGCACACCTGCAATCACGCGCCATGCGCCTGGAGGAGCAAGCGGCCGGGTTCGACTTGCGGCTGGTTACGCTGCGAGAACAGCGCGCCGCTGTCGTGCAGGCTATCCAGGTTTTCGAACGGCCTTCGGTCGCCAGCGCCTTTAAGGGCCTGATTCCCAGCGATGAAGAAATCGACCAACTGATGGGGCTGATCAAGGACCCGAAGGTCGATGCCGGGTTGCTCAAGTCGGTAACGGCAAAGCTGGCCAAGTATGCTGATGTGTTGGAAGGTGGCAGAACCTTCAACGACCTGAGCAACGCCCATGCACGCTTGCAGGTGAAGATCGACGAGGCTTCAAACGACCTGCAGTTGGTGCAACGTGCATTGCAGGACGCCAAGACCGAACTGCAAGCCGTCACCGAGCTTTCTGGCCTTGAAGCCTTTAAGCAGGCGTGGCTGGGTGAACTGCGCAAGGTTGAAGTGCACTGGCAGGCACAGGCCGAAAAACTCACTGCGGGCATGGCGTTGGAAGCTGCAACGCTGACGCTTCACGATCTCTGCGAGTACCTCAAAGCAGTACAGCAGGCCTATGACCGCAGTTGAACGCTCAGCGCACCACGACCTTGCAGTCGAAGGTCTGTACGGGGGGCACCTGTTTTTCCCAAGGCCGTTGGTACACCAGCCGTAAAACGGCTTTGCCCGGGGTGCTGGCCTGGAAGCGCCAGGTCGAAAGGCCGGCGCTGCCCACCACGTCTTCTTCTTGTGGGGCGCTGTACACCTCCGGGCCCAGGCTTTCGAGCGCCGGTTGGGCAGCTGACTCTACCTGCCATCGGTAGCCGGTAGACGGGTTGCTGGGCAGGGACAGGCTCACGGCTTGGCCCACCTTCAGGTACACGGGGCATTCGCTCTCGGCATCGAGCTCGACGGGCTGGGTAGGGTGCTGCGCGCAGGCAGACAAAAGCAGTAGCCCCACAGGGGCAAGTAGGCGATAGCTGGACATAGCGGCTCCAGAGGCTGGCGACGGCCTGAGAATAACCGATTGTTGCATCCACTGAGCGGTCGAGTGGGTAAAAGGGCTGCGCGAGCAGCCCTTTAAAGGTGTCAGAACAGTATCTTGGCCACGTCGGCAAAGCGCTTGGCAAAATGCACTGTCAGCCCTTCACGCAGGTAGTCCGGTAGCTCTTCGAAGTCTCCACGGTTGGGCTCGGGCAGGATCAATTCGTGAATCTTCTGCCGGCGTGCCGCAATGACTTTTTCCCGCACGCCACCAATGGGCAGTACCTGGCCGGTCAGTGTCAGCTCGCCCGTCATGGCAACCCCCTTCTTCGGCGCCTGGTCCCGGGCCAGTGACAGCAGGGCACTGGCCATGGTGATGCCGGCGCTCGGCCCATCCTTCGGCGTTGCACCTTCGGGCACGTGCAGGTGGATGAATGCCTCGTTGAAGAAGCCTGCATCACCGCCAAACTGCTTGAGGTTGGAACTGACATAGCTGTAGGCGATTTCGGCAGACTCCTTCATGACGTCGCCCAGCTTGCCGGTGAGCTTGAACCCACGGCTGAGGGTGTGGATGCGTGTCGCCTCGATCGGCAGGGTGGCGCCACCCATGCTGGTCCAGGCAAGGCCGGTGATCACGCCTTTGCCTGCCAGAACCTGCTCGCTGCGGAATACGGGCATGCCCAGCGCAGCTTCCAGGCCCTTGGGGCCAATCTTGAGCTTGGCGGTGGGGTCCTCCAGCAGCTTGACCACGGCCTTGCGTACCAGCTTGCCCAGCTGTTTTTCCAGCTGCCGCACGCCGGCCTCTCGTGCGTAACCTTCGATCACCGTGCGCAGGGCGCTATCACTGATGCTCAGGCTGGTCTTGGCCACACCGGCCTTTTGCAGCTGTTTGGGCCACAGGTGACGCTTGGCGATGGCCAGCTTTTCTTCGGTGATGTAGCCGGAAAGCCGGATCACTTCCATACGGTCGAGCAGCGGCCCTGGGATAGAGTCGAGGGTGTTGGCGGTACACACGAACAACACCTTGGACAGGTCCAGGCGCAAGTCCAGGTAATGGTCTAGGAAGTCGACGTTCTGCTCCGGGTCCAGGGTTTCCAGCAGGGCCGAGGCTGGGTCACCCTGGTAGCTCTGGCCCATCTTGTCGATCTCGTCGAGCATGATCACCGGGTTCATCACTTCGACGTCTTTCAGCGCCTGCACCAGCTTGCCGGGCTGTGCGCCGATGTAGGTGCGCCGGTGCCCCTTGATTTCTGCTTCGTCACGCATGCCGCCGACACTGAAGCGATAGAACGGTCGGCCCAGGGATTCGGCGATGGACTTACCGATGCTGGTCTTGCCGACCCCGGGCGGGCCCACCAGCAGCACGATCGAACCGCTGATTTCGCCTTTCCAGGCACCGACGGCCAGGAACTCGAGGATACGTTCCTTGATGTCACCCAGGCCGGCGTGGTGCGCATCGAGCACCTTGCGGGCATGCTTGAGGTCGAGCTTGTCGTCGCCATACACCCCCCAAGGCAGGGCAGTAGCCCAGTCCAGGTAATTGCGGGTGACGGCATATTCAGGCGAGCCGGTTTCCAGAATGGCCAGCTTGCCCATCTCTTCATCAATGCGCTTACGAGCCTGGGCTGGCAACGTCTTGCCTTCGAGACGCTGTTCGAACTGCTCCAGGTCAGCGCTGCGGTCGTCCTTGGTCAGGCCCAGCTCCTGCTGGATGACCTTGAGCTGTTCCTTGAGGAAGAACTCGCGCTGGTGCTCGCCGATCTGTCGGTTGACCTCGGCGGAGATCTCGTTTTGCAGGCGCGCGACTTCCACCTCCTTGCGCAGCATGGGCAGGACCTTCTCCATGCGCTTGAGCATGGGCACGCAGTCAAGCACTTCCTGTAGCTGGCCGCCCGTGGCCGAGGTGAGTGCGGCGGCGAAGTCGGTGAGCGGCGAAGGGTCGTTGGGGCTGAAGCGGTTGAGGTAGTTCTTCAGTTCCTCGCTGTAAAGCGGGTTGAGCGGCAGCAGTTCCTTGATCGCATTGATCAGGGCCATGCCGTAAGCCTTGACCTCGTCGGTGGGGTCGGCTGGCTGGCGTGGGTATTCCACCTCCACCAGATAAGGTGGGCGATGGTGCTTGAGCCAGGTGCGGATGCGTACCCGGGTGAGGCCCTGGGCCACGAACTGGAGTTTGCCGTTCTCGCGGCTAGCGTGGTGCACCTTGACCAACGTGCCGTACTCGGGCAGCGCCTTGGTGTCGAAGTGGCGATGGTCTTCAGCTGGGGTGTCCATGAAGAACAACGCCAGGCTGTGGTCAGGCGACTTGGCCACCAGGTCCAGGGTTTCGGCCCAGGGCTCTTCGTTGACGATGACCGGCAGTACCTGTGCGGGGAAGAACGGGCGGTTGTGAATCGGGATCACATAGACCTTGTCCGGCAGTTGCTGGCCGGGCAGGGCCAGGGCGTGGCTGGTGCCAGGCTGGGCTGTGGTGTGTTCGACTTCAGCGTGGTCGTCGGGGTGTTCGGGGAGATCCTGCTGGTCGCTCATGGGGCACCTGCGTGAATGACTATGGTGCTTAGATGGGGCAGGGGGCCAAGGGTTTCAAGCGGCTGGCTGGATCGGTGGCTGATGGCGGGGGGGGCCTGTGTGATTGCATGGGCTGAATCAAGGTCCGCAGCAACAGCGACCTTAAATATATCCGTTTACTAACTGAAAGCACTCGACCGCTTTTGCTTCTAAGCGCGCGATAGTTCAGGCAACACAGATTGCGACTTCAGGAGGCCGAGCGTAGGGATTGC
>NZ_JACVVF010000065.1:0-20045 GCF_016648095.1 Pseudomonas sp. S32 | reverse complement strand
CTTTTTGTCGCGTTTGACAAAAAGTGACTCGCCGTAAAGGCGAAAAGGTGATTAAGCGTCTCCATCGCAAATGGACCATGCCCATTCTCAACACCCACACAAACCAGCAAAACTTCAAACTAACCCTGCCCAGAATCCCCCCACCGCCGCCGACTAAACTTAAGCCTAACCCGCAACCGCCGATGCTCATCCCCCTCAAGCGCATCGCAAGGGATGCACTGACTGCGCCCCACCCAGCCCCCCACCGGCACAAACCTCAAGACCACCAGCGCCGGCAACGCCACACTGTCACGGCACAACCGCACCGCCCGCCACCCCTGCGCGCGGCTGAACACCCACCAGCCACGCCCGTCACGACGCAGCCCTACAACCGCATCCCCATGACTCAACAGAATGCGCCGCGGAACCACCCAGGCCCCATGGGTAACACACGCACAAATGACGCCCAGCCCCGCCCACCACGGCAGCGGGCCAAGCAAGGCGGCAAGCCATGCCAGCAACTGGCAGGTCAGGTAGGCCGCCAGCAGCAGGCGCGAGCCCTGCCACCGGCACTCGAAGCACTCACTTGGGCTGGACACGGTCCAGGATGATGCGGACCATGCGCTGCAGCTCCGGGTCGTCGGACTCGGTGCGCTCCATGAACCAGCCGAACATGTCCTGGTCCTCGCAGCTCAGAAGACGCACGTACAGTTCGCGATCGGTTTCATTGAGGGTGGGGTAGACTTCCTGGGTGAATGGCACCAGCAGTACGTCCAGTTCCAGCATGCCCCGGCGGCTGTGCCAGAAAAGCCGGTTGAGTTCAGTTTGTTCGACCATGGGGCCCTCCTCGAATGGCCCGCCAGTATACAGCCAGGTCATCGAAGCGACAGCGGGCGTTGGTCTAAGTCACCTACCTATTTTGTTACCAGCGTTCTATGATGGCCGACAGTCTTTAGCCACCGCGATGACCCATGGCCGATTCCGCTTTCTTCTGCCCACTGTCCCACGAGGGCATCCTCGCCGTCCGCGGCTCCGATGCAGGCAAGTTCCTGCAAGGCCAGCTGACCTGCAATATCAATTACCTCAACCCGGAATACGCCAGCCTTGGTGCCCGCTGCATGGTCAAAGGCCGCATGCAGTCCAGCTTCCGCATCCTGCCCGAGGGCAACGGCTACCTGCTGGCCATGGCCAGTGAGCTGCTGGACGCACAGCTGGCTGACCTGAAGAAATATGCGGTGTTCTCCAAAGCCACGCTGGCCGACGAAAGCGCCGAGTGGGCCCGTTTCGGCCTGGCAAATGGCGAGGCAGCACTGCAGTCGCTGGGCCTGGAAGTGCCGGGCACCGCGGGCTTTACCGTGCGCCACGAAGGCCTGATCGCCATTGCCGTTTCCACTGGCAGGGTCGAGCTGTGGGCGCCTGCGGGCATCGCCACCGAGGTTCACACCGCCCTCGCCACTGCGCTGCCGGAAGGCAACCTCAACAATTGGTTGCTGGGGCAGATCCGCGCCGGCATCGGCCAGGTGATGGGCCCTACCCGCGAGCTGTTCATTCCACAAATGATCAACCTGCAGGCCGTGGACGGCGTCAGCTTCAAGAAAGGCTGCTACACCGGCCAGGAAATCGTCGCCCGCATGCAGTACCTGGGCAAGCTCAAGCGCCGTCAGTACCGTGTGGCACTTGAACAGCAGGTGGAGGTTTCGCCTGGCGACCAGATCTTCTCCCCGACCCACGGTTCATCGGTGGGTGAGGTGGTACTGGCAGCCAGCACCGGCGCTGGCTGCGAACTGCTGGCAGTGATCGGGGCCGAGGCAGTCGAGGACGGCAACCTGCACCTGGGCAACCTGGAAGGCCCGCGCCTGCACGTGCTGCCCCTGCCCTACGAACTGGACCGCGACCGGGAAATCCAGCGCTGAACAGCCCGCCCCGCCATCCCCGCGGGGCTGCTCCACCACTGCGGTAGATATGCCAATGAACAAGCTGGCCGAAATGGTCCAGGCACAGTTGCTGGATGCCATCGAAAAGGATGACCTGGTGCTGCCGACCCTGCCCGAGGTTGCCTTGAGCATCCGCGAGGCAGCGGAAGACAATGAAATCAGCGTGGCGGCGCTGAGCAAGGTGATCGGGCGCGATGCCGCCCTGTCAGCACGCCTGATCAAGGTGGTCAACAGCCCCCTGCTGCGCGCAGCGGTGGAAGTGACCGACCTGCATACCGCAATCACCCGCCTGGGCATCAACTACAGCTGCAACCTGGCCATTGGCCTTGTAATCGAACAGATCTTCCATGCACGCGCCCCGGCGGTGGAGCAGAAGCTGCGGGATATCTGGGCGAAAAGCCTGGAAGTAGCAGGTATCAGTTACGAAATCGCGCGACGCTACAGCCGCCTCAAGCCCGACCAGGCAGCCTTGGGCGGCCTGGTTCATCAGATTGGCGCGCTGCCGGTGCTGATCTACGCCGAAGAGCACAACGAGCTGCTCTCCGACCCGGTGTGCCTGCACTATGTGATCGAACAGATCCAGCCCGTGCTGGGCGACAAGATCCTCAAGGCCTGGGAGTTCCCCGAGCAACTGGTCAGGCTGCCCGGCCAGATCCAGGACCTGGACCGGCAGACCCCTGCCCTCGATTACATCGACGTGGTGCAGATTGCCCGCTGCATTAGCCAGCGCGGGCGCCAACGGCCGCTGGCTGCCCTGCCCGCCTACCGCCACCTGGGGTTACCCGTGGGGATCGAGTTGCAGGCCGACGAACTGACCGAAGCCCGTAGCCTGTTGCGCTGAGGCCAGGCCCCTATGGGCAGGTGAGGCTAGTCGGCGATGAAGCTCACGCGCACCCGCAGCCCGCCGTTGACGCCATCGTGCAGGCTGATCTGCGCCAGGTGTGCGCGGCAGATTTCGCCGACGATTGCCAAACCAAGCCCGCTGCCCTGAACACCGCGACGGTAGAAGCGCTCGAACACCCGCTCGCGCTCGTCCTCGGGGATGCCCGGCCCATCGTCCTCCACCTCCAGTACCGCCGGGCCAATGACCCGCAAAATGACGTTCCCCCCTGCTGGCGTGTGCGCCAGGGCGTTGTCCACCAGGTTGCTGAGCAGCTCGTTGAGCAGCGTGGGCTCGCCTTTCAGCCACACCGGTGCCTGGGCTTCAAGCGCCAGGGCTACACCACGGTTATGCGCCAGTGGCGCCATGGCCATACCCAGTTCGCGCGCCAGCTGGCTGAGGTCCAGGCGCTGGGCGCCGCCCTCGGCGATTGCCCGCGCGCCGTTTTCCACCCGGGCCATCGACAGCAGCTGGTTGGCCAGGTGGGTCAGGCGGTCGGTACCCTGTGCGACGGTTTCCAGGGTTTGGCGCCATACCTGCGGGTCGCTGGAGCGCAGCCCCAGTTCCACCCGGGCTTTCAAGGCGGCCAACGGCGTGCGCAACTCGTGGGCGGCGTCGGCGATGAACTGTGCCTGGCGTTCGAACTGGCGTCGCAGGCGTTCGGTAAAGTGGTTCAAGGCCCCTACCAGCGGGCCCAACTCACGCTGCACCTGCACCACCGGCAGCGGGCGCAGGTCGTCCGGCTGGCGCTCCTCGACCGCGGTGCGCAAGCGCTCCAGCGGCCGCAAGGCCGCGCTGACAGCGAACCAGACCATCACCAGCGCACCCAGCGCCAGCATGCCCAGGCGCAGCAACGTATCAGCCATCAGACCGCGGGCCATGCTCACCCGCGCCTCGTCGGTTTCGGCCACGCGAATCTCTGCCATACCGTTCATATTGGGCTCGCTCACCGCCTTCAGCAGGCTGACCACTCGCACGTTCTGGCCCAGGTAGGTGGCATCGTAGAACCGGGCCAACGCCGGGTAGTCGTCGGTGCGCGGCGTGCCCGGCGGCGGCGGCGGCAGCTTTTCGTAGCCGGAGATCAGCCGCTGCTTGATGTCCAGCACCTGGTAGTAGATACGGCCAGCGCTGTCGTAGGCGAAGGTGTCCAGTGCCACATACGGCACATCAGCGCTCAGCGAGCCGTCGCGCTGGGACAACCCTGCGGCAATGGTCCGCGCCGAGGCCAACAAGGTGCGGTCGTAGGCGGTATCGGCGGCTTCGCGGCCGTTCCAGTAGGCGCTCAAACCGCTGGCCAGCATCAGCACCACCAGCAACAGGGCCAGGTTGCCCAGCAAACGCCCCCGCAGGCTGACATTGTCACGCATCGCGATGCTCGAGCAGATAACCCAGGCCGCGGAAGGTAACGATCGCCACCGGGTGGCCATCGAGCTTCTTGCGCAGGCGGTGGATGTAGATTTCGATGGCATCCGGGCTGGCTTCTTCGTCCAGGCCGAATACCTGGGCAGCCAGCTGCTCCTTGCTCATCACCCGCCCGGGCCTTGCGATCAGTGCTTGCAGCACGCTCTGCTCGCGCGACGTCAACGCCAGGGTGTCGTCACCCAGGCTGAAGCGGCGGGTGTCCA
Organism: Pseudomonas sp. S32; assembly: GCF_016648095.1. Taxonomy (NCBI): domain Bacteria; kingdom Pseudomonadati; phylum Pseudomonadota; class Gammaproteobacteria; order Pseudomonadales; family Pseudomonadaceae; genus Pseudomonas; species Pseudomonas sp. S32. Next base: position 15,627 of record NZ_JACVVF010000065.1, on the reverse strand, counting down.
GGTCATACACCAGGGGGCCGCAGCGCTGCTGGCGCTCACCACCCAGCACGCTGCGCCGTAGCAGCGCCTTTACCCGCGCCTCCAGCTCGGTCAGTTCAAAGGGCTTGGCCAGGTAGTCATCGGCCCCCAAATTCAGGCCGTGGACGCGGTCCTTGACGTCGCTGCGGGCGGTCAGCATCAACACCGGCAAGGTCTTGCCACGCCCACGCAGGCGGGCCAGCACCTCGAAGCCGTCCAGGCGCGGGAGGCCTACGTCCAGTATGGCGACGGCATAGTCCTCGCTGGCCAGCGCCAGGTCGGCAGCCACCCCGTCATGCAATACATCCACGGTCAGGCCAAGGCTTTTCAAGGCCTGGGCCACACTGTCGGCCAACTGCAGATGGTCTTCAACCAGCAACACACGCATCGGTTCATGCCTCTCGGGTGGGGCGGTGGCGCGGAGTGTACCGCTGTCGGGCTGCCTGTGAAGCCCTTGCTGACAAACCTTTCACACTGAAAGGTTAGCGAAAGGTTCGTTACCTAGCATCGCACCACGGTCGCGCCAAGCGCCGAAAAAAGCACCAGCAAGGTGCAACAAATAAGAACAATAAACGGAGCCAAACACGATGCTGTCATCGCAGCCGCAGGCATTTGCGCCTACCCGTTCCTTTGCCACACGGCCCAACGCCATCGCCAGCGCACTTGCGCTCGCCGGGGTCGCCCCTATAAGCCAGGCCGCCTTCATCGAAGACAGCACGGCCACCTTCGAAACCCGCAACATGTATTTCAATCGCGATTTTCGCGATGGCACCAGCGCGCAGCAGTCCAAGCGTGATGAATGGGCCCAGGGTTTCATCCTCAATTTCGAATCCGGCTATACCGACGGCACCGTAGGCTTCGGCGTGGATGCACTGGGCATGCTCGGCATCAAGCTCGATTCCAGCCCCGACCGCACCGGCAGCGGCTTGCTGCCCACCCACGATGATGGCAGGGCTGCCGATGAGTACTCCAAGCTGGGCCTGACCGCCAAGGCGAAGATCTCCCAGACCGAGCTCAAGATCGGCACGCTGATCCCCGAATTGCCCACCCTGCGCCCCAACGACGGGCGCATCCTGCCGCAAACCTTCGAAGGCGGCCTGCTGACCTCCCGCGAGATCAAGGGCCTGACCTTCACCGGTGGCCGCCTGGACAAAGCCAAGGACCGCAACGACACCAACTGGGAAGACCTGGCCCTGAACAACAAGAATGGCCGCTTCGGTGGCACGTTCAGCGCAGACAACCTGACCCTGGCGGGCCTGGACTACCAGTTCACCGACCGTATCACCGGCAGCTACCACTTCGCCCAGCTCGACGATATCTACCGCCAGCACTTCATCGGCATGCTCGCCACCCAGCCATGGGGCCCCGGCACCGTCGGCGTAGACCTGCGCCTGGCGCTGAGCGATGACGCTGGCGCTGCCAAGGCCGGCACTATCGACAACACCACCTTCAGCAGCCTGTTCAGCTACGCGCTGGGCGGGCACAAGGTGAGTGCCGGCTGGCAGCAGTTGTCGGGTGATAGCGCATTCCCCTACGTGGATGGCGCCGACCCTTACCTGGTCAACTTCGTCCAGATCAACGACTTCGCCAATGCCGACGAGCGTTCCTGGCAGGCCCGTTACGACTACAACTTCGCAGCGCTCGGCGTACCGGGCCTGACCTTCATGACCCGCTACATCAACGGCGACAATGTCAGCCGGGCCAGCGGGGGCGAAGGCAAGGAATGGGAGCGCAACACCGAACTGAAGTACGTGGTGCAAAGCGGCCCGTTGAAGAACGTCGCTGTACGCCTGCGAAATGCCACCTTCCGCTCCAACTTTGCCCGCGACGCTGACGAAGTGCGCCTGCTGGTGAGCTACAGCGTGGCCCTGTGGTAACCCGATAACAACAATGCCTACGGAGATACACCATGACCTTCTCACTGCGCCGCATCGTCCTCGCAACCGGCTGCCTGCTGCTGGCAGGCAACGCCCTGGCCGCCGAACCCAAACGCCCTGAATGCATCGCCCCTGCCTCGCCAGGTGGCGGTTTCGACCTGACCTGCAAGCTGGTGCAAAGCGCCCTGGTGCAGGAAAAGATCCTCAGCAAGCCCATGCGCGTCACCTACATGCCGGGCGGTGTCGGCGCGGTAGCCTACAACGCCGTGGTCGCCCAGCGCCCGGCCGATGCGGGCACCCTGGTGGCCTGGTCCAGTGGCTCGCTGCTGAACCTGGCCCAGGGCAAGTTCGGCCGCTTCGACGAGAACGCGGTGAAATGGCTGGCGGCCGTGGGCACCAGCTACGGCGCCATCGCGGTGAAGAACGACTCGCCCTACAAGACCCTGGATGACCTGGTCGCCGCACTGAAAAAAGACCCGAGCAAAGTGGTGATCGGCTCGGGGGGCACCGTCGGCAGCCAGGACTGGATGCAGACGGCGCTGATCGCCAAGGCCGCCGGTATCAACCCGCGTGACCTGCGCTATGTGGCCCTGGAGGGCGGTGGCGAGATTGCCACGGCGCTGCTGGGTGGCCACATTCAGGTCGGCTCGACCGATATCTCCGACTCCATGCCGCACATCCAGAGCGGCAACATGCGCATCCTCGCGGTGTTCTCGGAAAAGCGCCTGGACGAACCAGAAATGAAGGACATCCCCACCGCCAAGGAGCAGGGCTACGACATCGTCTGGCCAGTGGTACGCGGCTTCTACCTGGGGCCGAAGGTGAGCGATGAGGACTACGCCTGGTGGAAGGCATCGTTCGACAAGATGCTGGCCTCGGAAGACTTCGCCAAGCTGCGGGACCAGCGTGAGCTGTTCCCCTTCGCCATGACGGGCGAAGAGCTGGACGGGTATGTGAAGAAACAGGTGACCGACTACAAGTCGCTGGCCCGGGAATTCGGCCTGATCCAGTAAGCCATCACGCCCCTTCACCGCCCCCTGTGGGGGCGGCGACCCGCCGCTCTCACACATGAGGACTCTGTCATGATCCTTCAACGCATCTTCGCCCTGGTGCTGCTGGCGGTTTGCGCCGCCCTGGCCGTAATGGCCTGGCCCTACCAGGCGGCGTTTTCCTATGAGCCGGTAGGCCCGCGCGCCTACCCGCTGCTGATGCTCGGCCTGATGGGCCTTGGCCTGCTGTACCTGGCCATCCGCCCCACTCCCATCGTGCGCAAGGATGACGAACCGGAACTGGACCGCGAAACCCTGACCAAGATCGCAGCCTGTATCGGCCTGCTGCTGGTCTTCGCGGCCACCTTCGAATCGCTGGGCTTCATTCTCAGCGCCATCCTGGCCGGCGTACCCATGGCCCGGCTGTATGGCGGCCGCTGGCTGCACAGCGTTGTCGTGGTGGTCGGCATGAGCGTGTTCCTCTACTGGCTGTTCGACCGCGTCATGGACGTGCCCCTGCCCCTTGGCCTGCTGAGCGTACTGGAGAACTGACACATGGATACCTTGAGCTACCTGGGCCAGGGCTTCGGCGTCGCCCTGTCCCCCTACAACCTGGTTACCGCACTGTCCGGCACGCTGATCGGCACTGTGGTCGGCCTGCTGCCAGGCCTGGGCCCGATCAATGGCGTGGCGCTGCTCATCCCCATCGCCTTCGCACTGGGGCTGCCACCGGAGTCGGCCCTGATTCTGCTGGCGGCGGTGTACCTGGGCTGCGAGTACGGCGGCCGCATCAGCTCGATTCTGCTGAACATACCTGGTGAAGCATCGACCGTGATGACCACCCTCGATGGCTACCCCATGGCCCGCCAGGGCCTGGCCGGCGTTGCACTGTCGCTGTCGGCCTGGAGCTCGTTCATCGGTGCTTTCATCGCCACCTGCGGCATGGTGCTGTTCGCGCCACTGCTGGCGAAGTGGGCGATTGCCTTCGGCCCTGCGGAATACTTCGTGCTGATGGTGTTCGCCATTGTCGCCCTGGGCGGCATGGCAGGTGACAAACCGCTGAAAACCTTCATCGCGGCACTGATCGGCCTGTTCCTTTCGGCAGTGGGTATCGACGCCAACAGCGGCGTGTACCGCTTCACCGGTGACAGTGTGCACCTGGCCGATGGCATCCAGTTCGTAGTGCTGGTACTGGGCCTGTTCTCGGTCAGCGAAATTCTGCTGCTGCTGGAAAAGACCCACCATGGCCACCAGGCGATCAAGGCCACCGGGCGCATGCTGTTCAACTTCAAGGAAGCAGCCTCGGTGTTCGTGGTGAACATTCGCTGTGGCCTGCTGGGTTTCATCATGGGCGTGCTGCCAGGCGCAGGGGCCACCCTGGCCAGTGCCGTGGCCTACATGACCGAGAAGCGCATCGCCGGCACCAGCGGCAACTTCGGCAAGGGTGATGCCCGTGGCCTGGCGGCCCCGGAAACGGCCATCGGCGCCTCCTGCTGCGGCGCGCTGGTGCCGATGCTGACCCTGGGTGTACCTGGCTCAGGCACCACTGCGGTGATGATCGGTGCACTGACCCTGTACAACATCACCCCAGGCCCGTTGCTGTTCGAACAGCAGCCGGACATCGTCTGGGGCCTGATCGCATCGCTGTTCATTGCCAACATCATGCTGGTGATTCTGAACATCCCGATGATCCGCATCTTCACCCGCATCCTGGCCGTACCGAACTGGGCGCTGGTACCGGTGATCGCCATCATCACCGCCATCGGCGTGTACGCCGTGCATGCCACTACGTTCGACCTGTTCCTGATGGTCGGTATCGGCATCATGGGCTACATCCTGCGCAAGCTGGACTTCCCGCTGTCGCCAATCCTGCTGGGCTTCATCCTCGGCGGCCTCATGGAGCAGAACCTGCGCCGGGCGCTGTCGATCTCCAACGGTGAACTGGGCATTCTCTGGTCCAGCCCGATCAGCATGGGCGTCTGGGCGCTGGTTGCGATGATGCTGGCACTGCCGCTGTTGCGCATCTGGCGCAAGCGCAGCCAGCAACGTCGGGCGATGGCCGATGCCTGACAGCCGTTTGCCGCTGTACTGGGCAACCGGGCTGGTCGGCCTTGCGGGCGGTTTCATCGCCAGCAAGGTCGGCTGGCCTTTGCCGTGGATGGTGGGCTCGTTGCTGGCGATCATCGCCGTGCGCTGCCTCACCCCCTGGCAACTGCCGGAAATACCCAATGGCCGGCGCTGCGGCCAATGCATCATCGGCATCGGTATCGGCCTGCATTTCACCCCCGCCATCATCGAACAGGTGGCCAGCCACTTCGTATTGATCTTCTTCGGCGCCTTGCTCACCACCTTGTCCAGTGTCATCGGCGTATGGCTACTGAGGCGCTCTGGCGAGGACCGCGCAACGGCGTTCTTTGCCAGCATGCCGGGCGGGTCGGGGGAAATGGTCAACCTGGGTGCGCGCAATGGTGCGGTACTCAGCCAGGTGGCTGCGGCGCAGAGCCTGCGGGTACTGGCGGTGGTGCTGTGCGTACCGGCACTGTTCAAGTGGCTGCTGGGTGACGGGGTGGCACTGAACCACAGCGCCAGCGTGAGCTGGGGCTGGCTGGCGCTGATCGTACCCATGGGGGTGGCCGTTGCCTGGCTGTGGCAGCGCCTGCGCCAGCCTAACCCGTGGCTGTTCGGGCCGCTGCTGGTCGCGGCCAGCGTTTGCCTGGCAGCCAACCTGCAGATTGCCTTGCCCAACGGCGGTAGCCAAATCGGCCAGTGGCTGATCGGCAGCGGCCTGGCCTGCCATTTCAACCGTGCGTTCTTCCGCCGTGCACCGGCGTTTCTCGCCCGCACCCTGGTGGCCACCGCCCTGTGCATGTTCATTGCTGGCAGCGCCGCCTGGGTGCTGAGCCTGATTACCGCGCTAGACCTGCGCTCGCTGACGCTGGGCATGATGCCGGGCGGCATTGCCGAGATGAGCCTCACGGCAGAAACCCTGCAGCTGTCGGTGCCGCTGGTCACGGCGCTGCAGGTGATGCGACTGCTGTTCGTGCTGTTTCTGGCCGAGCCGTTGTTCCGTTACTGGATAAAGGCGCCGGCGTAGCCGGCGGCTGCCCTAAAGCGGTGGCAAGGCCCAGTCGACAGGGTCCAGCCCGCGCTGCTCGAGAAAGCTGTTGGTGCGGCTGAAGTGCCCACAACCCAGGAACCCACGGTAGGCCGACAGTGGCGAGGGGTGCACCGATTTGAGCACCAGGTGCTTGGTACCGTCGATCAGCTTCTGCTTGCTCTGCGCATGGGAGCCCCACAGCAGGAACACCACATGCTGGCAGCGCTCGCTGACCAGTTCGATGATGCGGTCGGTAAAGAACTCCCACCCCTTCTTGGCATGCGACGCAGCATTGGCCCGCTCCACGGTCATGGTGGTGTTGAGCAGCAGCACGCCTTGGTCTGCCCAGCTTTGCAGGTACCCATGGCTGGGGATCGGGATGTTCAGGTCGCGGTGCAGCTCCTTGTAGATGTTCACCAGCGACGGCGGCGTCGCCACACCCGGCTGCACCGAGAAGCACAGACCGTGGGCCTGCCCCGGGCCGTGGTATGGGTCCTGGCCGAGGATCACCACCTTGACCTTGTCCAGGGGCGTGGAATTGAGCGCGTTGAAGATCAACGGGCCAGGCGGGAAGATCTGCTTGCCGGCTGCGTACTCGCTGCGCAGAAACGCTCGCAGCTGGTGCATGTAGGGCTGGTCGAACTCGGCACGCAGTGCAGCTTTCCAGCTGGGTTCGAGTTTGATGCGATCGTCGTCAGTCATGGGGCCATCCGTAATCAATGGCGCGACACTAGGTGCGCGATGAGTGCTTGTCAAACCATCCGACCGCCAACCGGCATGATCGGTCAGCCGGGCCATACTTGTGCGGTAACCTGACGAGGTGAGCCATGACCATTCGTTGCGAAGTACACACCGGTGTCGACGGCGCGCGCATCGCTATCGCCACCCTCGATGCCCCCATGGCGCTCAATGCCCTGACCCTGCCCATGATCGAAGTGCTCGGCGAGCAGTTGCATGCCTGGGCCCAGGACCCTGGGGTGGCCTGCGTATTGCTTCGCGGTAATGGCGCCAAGGCGTTTTGCGCAGGCGGCGACGTTCGGGCCCTGGCCCAGGCCTGCAGCAATCAGCCAGGCAGCGTCCCCCACCTGGCGGCAACCTTTTTCGCAGCCGAGTACCGCCTGGACTTTACCCTGCACACCTACCCGAAGCCCCTGCTGTGTTGGGGCCATGGCCACGTGCTGGGTGGCGGGATGGGGCTTCTGCAAGGGGCCAATGTGCGTATCGTCACCCCCAGCAGCCGCCTGGCCATGCCAGAGATCAGCATCGGCCTGTACCCGGATGTGGGCGCCAGCTGGTTTCTCGCCCGTTTGCCCGGCCGGCTCGGGTTGTTCCTGGGGCTCACCGGCACCCCGCTGAACGCACGGGATGCCCTCGACCTGGGGCTGGCTGACCGTTTCCTTGGCGAGCAGCAGCAGGCTGGGTTGGTCGACGAACTGCTGCAGCTGAACTGGCAGGAGCAAACCGCACTGCAACTCAACAGTCTGCTCAAGGCCGAGGAGCACCGCGCCTGCAGCCAATTGCCGCTGCCGCAATGGCTGCCACGCCGGCAGCTGATCGACCGCGTGCTGGATGTCACGGACGCCAGCGCCGCCTGGCATGCCTTGAGTGCATTGCGCCAGCACGACGACCCGCTGCTGGCGTCGGTCGCCGAGCGCATGCAGGGGGGGTGCCCACTCACGGCCCACCTGGTGTGGGAACAGATCCATCGCGCCCGCCACCTGTCACTGGCGCAGGTATTCCAGATGGAATACGCCATGAGCCTTAATTGCTGTCGCCATCCTGAGTTTGGCGAAGGCGTGCGCGCCCGCTTGCTGGACAAGGACAACCAGCCACGCTGGCACTGGCCGGATGTGGCCCAGGTGCCCCAGGCGGTGGTGCAGGCTCACTTTGCCAAGGCCTGGGAGGGGCGCCACCCACTGGCAGACCTGGGGTAGCGCCTGTGCGTTTTGCCGCCGCGATCAGGGCCTGCGACTGCGCGGGTCCCCCCAACTGTTCGAATGCCAGCGGTCAGGCTGGTAACGCGGGCCGCGGTCGCGGTAGTCATGCCGGTCGCGGTCGCGACCGTAGTCATAGCGCTGGCGGTTGCCATAGTCGTAGCGCGGGTTGCCGTGCCAGCGGTCCACCCCAGGTGGCACAGGCCGGTAAACCGGTACGGGCGGCGCGTAGTAGCGTGGCCCAGGCTGATAGTAGTAACGGGGCTGGGGCGCCACATAGTAACGGTCATAGCGGTAATAGCCCGGCGCGTAACCAGGAGACACATAGCGGTCAGTGACGTAATAGTCCGTGCGGTAGTAGGCAGAGCGCCCCGAGTAAGGGACGCAGGCACTCACCGTGAGCCCAATGAGGGCAAGCAACAGAATTCGATAGGACATAGGCGGCCTCCTGGACCGCAGGGATGCTCGGGCAGCGACGCTGGCGAGCGCCAACCCGGCATGCGTGGGCTGGCAACGATTAAGACAGCGCCAAGGGCGTGCAGTGCGCTGCCTGCAATAAATTGATACACGTGGGCAGACCCTGAAAAACATGCGGCCATTTGTCGCCCAGGCCACTAGAATAGCCGGCTTGGCACACATCATGGGAAGATCATGCCCTCACGTTCCGCCCTGTTATCGCAGCGTTCGCTGATTGCGGCCCTGTTGATACTGCTGGCCTGCGGTTTTATCGCCACCTCGCTGCTCAGCTACTTTTCATCGCGCAGCGCCATCCGTGACGGCATCATCAACACCGAGCTACCGCTCACCTCCGACACGGTGTACTCGGAAATCCAGAAAGACCTGATCCGCCCGGTGCTCATCGCCTCGATGATGGCCCAGGACACTTTCCTGCGTGACTGGGTGCTGTCTGGTGAACAAGACACAGACCGTATCACGCGCTACCTGGGCGAAGTGATGGGCAAGCAGGACACCTTCACCTCATTCTTCGTCTCGGACCGCACCCTGACCTATTACCAGGCCAAGGGTGTGCTCAAGCACGTGCAACCGCAGGCCTGGCGTGATGCCTGGTACTTTCGCCTGCGTGGTCTCAAGGCGCCCTATGAGATCAACGTCGACCTGGACATGGCTAACCAGGACAGCCTGACCGTGTTCATCAATTACCAGGTGCATGATTACCAGCAGCGGTTCATCGGTGCGGCCGGCGTCGGGCTCAGCGTGTCTTCGGTGGTAACGCTGATCGACCAGTATCAGCGTCGTTATCAGCGTGCGGTGATGTTCGTCGATGCCAAGGGCAAGGTGTTGCTCACGGGGTCTGAAGGCGGCCCGCGCGGGGTGCGGGTGGGCCAGTCGCTCAGCGATAACACCGACCTTGATGACGCACGGGCAGGCCAACCGGTGCCGAGCGAAGGAAGCCACGACTACCGTGACGCCGATGGCCACAGCCATTTCCTCAACGTGCGGCGCCTGCCGGAGCTGGACTGGTACCTGCTGGTGGACAAACGCGAGGCCGGCGCGCTGGACAGCGTCCGCCATTCGCTTTACCTGAACCTGGCCATCTGCGCCATGATCACCCTGGTGGTCGTTGCACTGGTGCATGCCATGGTGCGCCGCCACCACGCCAGCATCGAGGCCCTGGCCACCCTCGACAGCCTCACGGGCCTGCCCAACCGCCGCAGTTTCGACCTGCTGGCCGCCCAGGCACTGCGCGAAGCCCAGCGCGACAGCAGCCCGCTGGTGGCGCTACTGATCGACCTTGACCACTTCAAGGCCCTGAATGACACCTACGGCCACCTGGCGGGCGACGAAGTGCTGCGCCAGTTTGCCAATGTGCTGCAGGGCAGCCTGCGCCAGTCGGATATACTGTGCCGCTGGGGCGGTGAGGAATTCATCGTCCTGCTCCGTGAAGCCGAAGGCCGGCAGGCCATTGAGGTCGCCGAAAAAATCCGCAGGCGCGCCGAGCAACTTACATTCAGCTACGAGGACCAGCCCCTGCGCCTGACCACCAGCATCGGCGTCAGCAACCTGCAGCAAGACGACACCTTGCACACCTTGCTGACCCGCGCCGACAGCGCCCTGTACCGTGCCAAACAGGCTGGCCGCAACCGCGTCTGCAGTGAACTGCACAATGAATGACAACCAACATTGCCCGGCTTGCGGCGCCCTCAACCAGTGCAGCCTGGCCGACCCGCGCAGCGCCACCCAGGCCTGCTGGTGTTACAGCGCCCACATCGACCCCGCCGTCATCCAGGCGCTGCCCGCCGAGCTGCGCGGCAAAGCCTGCCTGTGCCCACGCTGCGCAGCCGTCGAGGCGCAGCTGCCACCTGCCTCGGTCAACTGACAGCCATGCGCCTTGACCGTTTTCTTGCCAACCTGCCCAACTACAACCGCCAGCAAGTACGCATGCTGCTGGCCCAGCAGCGCGTGCGCGTGGATGGGCAGGTGGTCAGCGACCCCTTGGCACAGGTGCGCGAATTCAGCCATGTGGCGCTGGATGACGCGGTGCTCCAGGCCGGCTACCCCGCGCGCTACCTGATGCTGCACAAGCCGGCCGGTTGCGTCAGTGCCACCCACGACCCGCAGCACCCCACTGTGCTCGACCTGCTGCCCGCCGAGGCGCGGCACGGCCTGCACATTGCCGGGCGGCTGGACTTCAACACCACCGGCCTGATGCTCCTCACCAACGATGGGCAATGGTCGCGCCGGCTTACCCAGCCGGCCACCAAGTTGCCCAAGCACTACCTGGTCGACACCGAAGACGAGATCGGCCAGCACTACGTCGCCAAGTTTCTCGAGGGTTTTCATTTCGCCTTCGAAGGGCTCGTCACCCAACCCGCCCAGCTGCACATTCTGGGGCCGCGCCAGGCGCGGCTGGCCATCGTTGAGGGGCGTTATCACCAGGTCAAGCGCATGTTCGGCTTCTACAACAACAAGGTGGTGAAGCTGCACCGTGAGCGCATGGGTGCCATTGCGCTGGACCCGGCGCTGGCACCTGGCGCTTTTCGCGCATTGACGGCCGAGGAAATCGCTGCGGTCTGATTTGGCTGACCAACGGCAAGCAACCGCCCGACGCAGGGCGCTGCTTTCCCCCGAACGGCACTTGCGCGAGCCCGGCGGCGCTGCTTGAATCCACTGCGTCAGTCTGCATGTGACTGGATAGTCATATCTGCACGGCCGACACTGGTCTGCTGGCCACCCAGGGTCTCGATGCCTTGGGGCACAACAGATTGCCCGCCATAACAACACCGTCGACACACGTGCCAAAGGATCGACACGGGGCCCGGTTTCTCTTCAGGCAGATGCCTACCTGTCATAAAAAACGTGCACTTTAGGTGACGCGAATACCCTTTTTGCGCCAGGAGTCGATGACATGAGGCCAGAAATCGCTGTACTTGATATTCAAGGTCAGTATCGGGTTTACACGGAGTTCTATCGCGCGGACGCGGCCGAGAAAACGATCATCCTGATCAACGGCTCGCTTGCCACCACGGCCTCGTTTGCCCAGACCGTACGCAACCTGCACCCGCAGTTCAACGTGGTGCTGTTCGACCAGCCCTACGCCGGCAAATCCAAGCCGCACAACCGTCAGGAAAGGCTGATCAGCAAGGAAACCGAAGCCCATATTCTTCTGGAACTGATCGACCACTTCCAGGCCGACCATGTGATGTCGTTTTCATGGGGTGGCGCCAGCACCCTGCTGGCGCTGGCGCATCAGCCGCGTCGGGTGAAAAAGGCCGTCGTCAGTTCGTTCTCACCGGTGATCAACGAACCGATGCGCGACTACCTCAGCCGCGGCAGCCAGTACCTCGCCGCCTGCGACCGTTACCAGGTGGGCAACCTGGTCAACGACACCATTGGCAAGCACCTGCCGTCGCTGTTCAAACGCTTCAACTACCGGCACGTCAGCAGCCTGGACAGCCATGAGTACGCGCAGATGCACTTCCATATCAACGAAGTGCTGCAGCACGACCTGGAGCGGGCCCTGAGCCGCGCGCGCAACATCGACATCCCGGTGCTGTTCGTCAACGGTGAGCGCGATGAGTACACCACCGTGGCGGATGCACGGCAGTTTGCCAGGCATGTCGGCACGTGCCAGTTCAGCGCGATCCGCGACGCCGGCCACTTTCTGGACATGGAGCACAAGGCCGCCTGCGAGGATACCCGCGCCGTGCTGCTGGGCTTCCTGAAGCCAGACGTGCGAGAAAAGCGCCCGCGTTATCAGGCAGCAGCCCAACGGCAGCATGCATTGGCCATGTGACGGGTATCACACCCTGTAGCCACAACCGTGGAGGTTGCAGGGTGATGCTAGATTTTTTATAACGTGGGCTTCTAATTTACCCCGGGTTCTGGTAAAAAGTGCAGCTCAGACGCGGGTATAGTTTAGTGGCAAAACGAAAGCTTCCCAAGCTTTAGTTGAGGGTTCGATTCCCTCTACCCGCTCCAAATAGCGTGTCCTGCATGACGTTCCAGCAACGTCATCGCTGTCAAAAGGAGCCTCGGCTCCTTTTTTCGTGTCTGCCTTTCGTTGATGTGGCCCATGGCCATTTGCCTGCCAATCCGCTTCAATTGGCAACTGGTCTGTGACACACCCTGAAAGGACTCCCCATGGCGCTTTCCCGTTGGCTGCCTGGCCTCGCCAACCTGCTGCATTACCGCCGCGAATGGTTTCACGCTGACCTGCAAGCCGGGCTCTCGGTGGCGGCCATCCAGATTCCCATTGCCATTGCCTATGCGCAGATCGTCGGCCTGCCGCCGCAGTACGGCTTGTATGCCTGCGTACTGCCCATGATGGTGTATGCGGTGATTGGCAGCTCGCGGCAGTTGATGGTGGGCCCGGATGCGGCCACCTGCGCGATGATCGCTGGCGCAGTGGCGCCGCTGGCCATGGGCAACCCGCAACGGCTGGCTGAGCTGTCGGTCATCATCACCTTGCTGGTCGGGGTGATGCTGATCGCCGCTGGGCTGGCACGGGCGGGCTTTATTGCCAGCTTCTTTTCACGGCCCATCCTGATCGGTTACCTCAATGGTATCGGCCTGAGCCTGATCGCCGGGCAGCTGTCCAAGGTCGTGGGGTTCAGCATCGAGGGTGACGGCTTCATCCTGAGCCTGATCAACTTCCTGCAGCGGCTGGGCGAAATCCACTGGCTGACGCTGATCATCGGGCTGGCCGCACTGGGGTTGCTGATCTGGCTGCCGCGCCGCTACCCTCGCCTGCCCGCCGCACTCACAGTGGTGGCGCTGTTCATGCTGCTGGTGGGGCTGTTCGGGCTGGACCGCTTCGGCGTTGCCATTCTGGGCCCGGTGCCTGCAGGCATTCCACAACTGGCCTGGCCGCACAGCAACCTGGCCGAGATGAAAAGCCTGCTGCGTGATGCCCTGGGTATCGCCACCGTGAGTTTCTGCAGTGCCATGCTCACCGCCCGCAGCTTTGCTGCCCGGCATGGGTATGCCATCAATGCCAACCACGAGTTCGTGGCATTGGGCGTCAGCAACCTGGCAGCCGGTGTTTCGCAAGGCTTTGCCATCAGTGGCGCCGACTCGCGCACCGCGGTCAACGACATGGTGGGTGGCAAGAGCCAACTGGTAGGGGTTGTGGCTGCCCTGGTCATTGCCGCGATCCTGCTGTTCTTCACCGCGCCCATGGCGTGGATCCCCCAAGCCGCGCTAGGCGCCGTGCTGCTGATGGCCGGCTGGGGGCTGATCGATATCAAGTCGCTGAAGCATATCCGCAAGCTGAGCCGCTTCGAATTCTGGCTGTGCCTGCTGACCACAGCCGGCGTGCTGGGCCTGGGCGTGTTGCCCGGCATCGTGTTCGCCGTGACCCTGGCCATCTTGCGCCTGCTCTACACCATCTACCAACCCACCGATGCCGTGCTCGGGTGGCTGCCAGGCACAGAAGGCCAGGTGGACATTCGCAAACACAAGCAAGCGCGCACGGTGCCCGGGCTGGTGGTGTACCGCTTTGATGACGCGATTCTGTTTTTCAATGCTGACTACTTCAAGACGCGCCTGCTGGAGGCGGTTCACAGCCAACCGCAGCCCAAGGCTGTGCTGTTCGATGCCGAAGCGGTCACCAACATTGATGTGAGCGGCATCGCAGCGCTGCGCGAAGCCCGCGATACCCTCGCCGCACAAGGCATCCTGTTTGCCATCGCCCGGGCCCGTGGCACGTTCTTGCGCATGCTGGTGCGCTCGGGCCTGGCCAGGGAAATGGAAGACCGGCTGCTGTTCGGTTCAGTGCGGGCGGGCATCCGCGCCTACCGGGTATGGCGCAACAGAACCCGCCACGAGGAAGCACCAGCGGCAGGTACCCAGCCGCTCGGCTAGGGCGTGGCATGTTAAAGTCCTGCCGTTCCCGCTTCACCCAACGGACCCCAGCATGCCCGCACTCGACGCCACCCTCCTCCCCTGGCCAGACCTTGCCACCCAGCACCCTTGCACTGCCTTGCTGGTGGGCAACGGCGCCAGCCGTGCGCTGTGGAAGCCATTCAGCTATTTCTCGCTCTACGAGCAAGCCCAGCGCGCCGGCCGCAAGAAAGGCCTGACGATCAGCGACCAGGCACTGTTCAAGTCACTGGGCACGGAGTTGTTCGAACCCGTGCTCAGCGCGCTCAATGCCACCGTGCGCACCAACGCCGCACTGGCCATCAATTCCACAGCGCCGCTGAACCGTTACTATTCGATCAAGGAAGCGCTGATCCACGCCGTACGTACCGTGCACCTGCCATGGCCGCTGGTGCCCACTGCCACATTGGCAACCCTGAACCAGGCCCTGCGCAGCTATCGCAGCGTGTACACCAGCAACTACGACCTGCTGTTGCCATGGGCCCTGCAGCACGCGCCGCAGGGCTTCGCCGAACTGTTCGACGAACAAGGCTTCTTCGATGTACGCCGCACAGCCTGCGAAGGCACCCGGGTACTGCACCTGCACGGCGGCATGCACTTGCTCAAGCTGCCCGATGGCACCACCCGGCAGCGCAGTGCCAGTAGCGCGGAGCTGCTCCAAGGCTTCGCCGTGAATACCCCTGGTGAGGTGCCCCTGTTCGTCAACGAAGACCGCAGCGACGAAAAACTGCGGACCATCCGCAACTCGGACTACCTCAGCTGGTGCCTGGGGCAACTGGCTGGGGAACGGGATGGGGTCTGCCTGTTCGGGCAACACCTGGACAGCAGCGACCAGCACCTGCTGGACGCCATCCGCCAGGCCAGGCCCAAGCACCTGGCCATCGCCATACGGCCATTGGGGGAGGCTTCGGTGATCAACCAGAAGCGACACTTCATGAGCCGCCTGGAGGGCTTGGCACACACACCGGTTTACTTCTTTGATGCCGCTACGCATCCATTGGGGCAGGCGGCGCTGGCGATTGATGTGCCCCGGGGGTTCGGTTGAGCGAGTTGGGTTCGCGAGTAGAACCGCTCAGCCATTGCGCCAGTGTCCGCGGAAACAGAGATTCAGGCTCCAATCCGACCGGAGTGAAAGCCGGCTTGCCAGCGGTGGGGCTCTGTTTGTATTGGGATCAACCGCTTATCGAACGCTGCGAAGGGGCACCGGCTGCGCCGGTGCATCGCGAGCTTTGCTCGCTCCTACGCTTGTTTCGGGCCAATTAGGCCTGTGCCATTGGCGCGCGCACGCCTTGGCGCATGTCACGGTACCGTGGCGTACAAACCAGGCGGTCGCGCGCGCCTGTCACAGGCGTGACTGGCCCGAAACAAAC
>NZ_JACVVF010000064.1:0-20400 GCF_016648095.1 Pseudomonas sp. S32 | reverse complement strand
GAATGGCACCCCGCCCGGCGGGGCCGGGGCGCGGAGGGTGTTGGCGGGGGTGCTGGCGGCGTGGGGCGTGGGGCTTGCGGTCAGCCTGGCCATGGGGTGTGCCGTGATGCTGACCGTGGGACTGGCGGCGGTGTTACGGCGCAGGTGAACGAGCGCGCGCTTGCATTGGGTCATCCCCGTCTGGCCGGCCCTGCGTCACAGACGCCGGGTTAACTCAAATACAACAGGCAACATCAATGCTTAATATTCGATTATGGAATTTATAAATCGATAATTAATATTATGAGTTATATGAAAGATCCGTAGTATTGGCACTGTCTTCACGCCGCTCCCAAGGATTTCTCATGAGCCCCACTGCCACCGTTATCGACCTAACGCTGCACCGCAAACGCAAGCTGGCCCAACAGCACGGGCGTCTGCTCTGGGCGATGTATGCACAACAGTGCGGCTTCAGCGCCCAGCCTGTGGCTAGCAGCATCCACACCAAAGCCCCGCGCCAGGCTTGAGCCATGTACACCCCCAGTTCTTTTGTGGCGAGCCCAGCTGAAAACCCGGTTGCGCTGGCGGAAATCGCCAGCCCCGACGATGACGGCATCGGCCAACGAGTGGCCAACAACCTGCAACGCCTGCGGGCCAAGCGGCAATTGTCACTGGACGCCCTGGCCCGTGCCAGCGGGGTGAGCCGGGCGATGCTGGCGCAAATAGAATCGGGCCGCAGCGTGCCGTCGATCCGCGTCTTGTGCAAGATTGCCCACGGCCTGAAGGTTTCGGTGGCGGCGTTTCTTGAGCAGCGCGAATGCGAAGGCGTGACAGTGCTACCAGCGCGGCAAAGCAAGCGTCTGGTGAGCGCCAGCGGTGCGTTTGTGAGCCGCGCACTATACCCCTACGACACCCGCCCTCAGGCAGAATTCTACGAGTTGCGGGTCGGCCCGCTGGCGGAAGAACAGTCTGGCGGCCATGGGCCGGGCGTGCGTGAAAACCTGGTGGTTGCGCAAGGTGCGCTGGAGGTCAGCGTGAACGAAGAGCGGTTTCTACTCTCCACCGGCGACTCCATCATCTTCTATGCGGACCAGCCCCACTGCTACCGAAACCCGGTGGACAGTGAGGCGGTGGCCTATCTGGTGGTTATCCACCCAGAATGCCGCGACTAATCGCCGGGGCGCAGTTACATCAACAGGTGCAGCACATCATCGGCATGCCGTTGCAGCTCATCATCATCGGCAGGCTGCAATCGTTCATCATCTTCATCATCAGCATGCAGCAGTTGTTCATCATTTCCATGCTCATGCCTGCCATTGGCATCATCTTGCAGGTGATGCTATCGCCCACCAGCGTGCATTCCATCATGCACTTCATCATCGGCATCATCGACATGCCGCCCATCACGCCCATCATCGGCATCATCATGCCCATGGCGGGCTGGGACATGCCCATCATCGACAGGTTGCCGCACTGCATCATCATCGGCATGCCGCAGTTCATCATCATCTGCATCATTTCGGCCGTGTTGCGGAACATCGCCATGTCCATGCCGGCAGCAGGCTTCATGGTGCACATCATGCCATCGTCCGCCATCTGGCAGGTCATGGTGGCCATCATCATCGGCATGCTCATCATTGGCATCATCGACATGTTGGCGCTCATCGGCATTTGCATCTGCATTGCGTTCATCATGGTGAAAATCCTCTTCAATTCGACGATAGGGTGTGAAGTTGATGCGCCGATTCTAGGGCCAGCGTGGACCGCGGCAAGATGACAGGCCAACAGCGGACAATTTCGCCGCAGCAGATGTTTGGATGGATTAGCCGCACGCACATACGCTTCAGCAAGAAAACCGCTGTGATGGCAGATTTAGCCTCTTGGACTGCAAGGGAGCAGTCGTCATCCATATAGCCAATCATTCTGTGCTCATAACCCAGGTGAATATTTGATCTAAGCCCGGCACAAAAAACACCTGCCTGGTTTGTGTACCGGCGCTTCACCCCGCCATCGATCACCGCTACCCTTGGCCACCGGCCAGCGCCGACAGATAACCCGCTTTTGGAAACTACTGACACGATGGACAATTCTTCGACTCAAGCCGTGCATGGCAGCAAGGACAGCGGCGGGCGCGTACAGGTCATTGACCGCTCTATCGTGCTGCTGCGCACACTCGCAAGCCTGAAGCATGGCGCCAGCGCACTGGACCTGGCGCGGCAGACCGGTATCGAACGCTCCACCATCCATCGGCTGCTCAAGACCCTTCATTACTGGGGCCTTATCCAGTCCCGTGGC
Source organism: Pseudomonas sp. S32 (assembly GCF_016648095.1). NCBI lineage: Bacteria > Pseudomonadati > Pseudomonadota > Gammaproteobacteria > Pseudomonadales > Pseudomonadaceae > Pseudomonas > Pseudomonas sp. S32. Next base: position 18,126 of record NZ_JACVVF010000064.1, on the reverse strand, counting down.
GCCACCTACCACATCGGGCCTGAAAGCCTGATTTACTCCGCCGCCTACCTGAACCGCCTTAACCTGCGCCGCCTTGCGTTGCCCTACGCCATCGAATTGCAGCGGGTGATTGGCGAGCGGCCGGCGATCGTCTCGCTGTCAGTACCAGTGGGCGACCAGGTGGTGCTGATTGAACGCATGTGGACCCCGACCACGCCACTGAACGTCATCGTCGACCTGGCCGACCAGTTCCCTATCGAAGGCAGCCCCAGCGGCCGGGCGGTACTTGCCACGTACAGCGAGGCCATCGCGTTGGCAGTGCTGGGCGAAGCGCGTTACGCCAATGCACTGCCAGCACTGGAACGTATACGCAGCAACCAGGGTTTTGCGTTTGGCCATGGCGAATTCAAGCCGGGGTTGTCGTCGGTGGCGTTCCCGATCTGCGTCGACACCGGCCAGGCGCTGGGCGCGGTGGTGGTAGCGGGGTTGGGTATGGAAGAAGAAACCGACCCTGGCTCGCCACTGGCGGCCCATGTACGGCGGGCATGCGAGGGCATTGCAGCGCAGTTGGAGAACACCTAGCCCACAGGGAACCAGGCCGCTGAAGCGCCCCTGGCTGCAGCCCCGTACGCACGGGGCCGCTCAACGGTAAAGAGCATGCCCGGCCATTTAGCCAGCCACTGGCCCGAGCAGTTCCAACAAGCGCTTTTTCTGCACTTTTCCGTAATGCGAGCGGGGCAGCTCATCGATGAACCACACTTTGCGGGGCACCTTGTAGCGCGACAGCAGCCCGCGGCAATGTTGCGCAAGCGCATCTGCCGTCGCCACCTGCCCGGCCTCCAGCACCACCACCGCACACACCTGCTCGCCCCACTCCACATCCGCCAGGCCGAATACATGGGCTTCGCGCACGGCGCCGTGGCTGAGCAGCGCCTGCTCCACTTCCCCGGGCTGCACCGACTTGCCGCCGCTGCGAATGATGTCTTTGCAGCGCCCTAGTACCTCAAGCTGGCCATCGGCACGAAGACGGCCCAGATCGCCACTGCGCAGCCAACCGCTCACCATCACCTCACCGGTCAGGCCAGGCTGCTGCCAGTAACCCGCCATGACGTGCGGCCCGGCCAGGAGGATCTCGCCAATGCCATTGGCGTCGGGGCTGTGTATACGCATTGCGGTGGCGAACAATGGCCGCCCTACCACGCCTTCTGCGCTTTCGCCGGCATGCCGCAGTGCTGCCATTTGTGCCGCTGGCAGGTAGCAGCTCCAAGGTGCTTCGGTCATGCCATAGAGCACGGCGATGCGCCCGTCGAACAGGCTGAAGGTGCCCTCCAGCACTTCGCCGGTGAGGGCCGCTGCGCCGATATCCAGGCTTTTGAAATACGGCAGCTGCGCCGCTGCAGTGCCACTCTCGCGCAGCAGGCGCAACAACTGGGTGGGCACCAGTGAGCTGTAGGCGACACGCCATTGTGCAAGTTGCCCCAGGAAGGCCTTACTGTCGAAGCGCCCGCCCAGCACCACCTGGCCGCCGCCGAGCAGGTGGGCCAGCACCGCCACCGCCGCTATCGGCCACAGTGGCCGCACGTTAAGCAGCACATCGCCCGGCACCGCGCCGCGGGCCATGACGATGTTCTGCAGCACCGCGCAGAGGCTGTCGTGACGGTGCATGACTGCCTTGGGTACGCCAGTGGTGCCGCCGGTGTAGTTCAGCGAGGCCAGCGCCTGCGCAGGCTGCGCCACGCGCGCGGGCAACTGCGTGCCAGGTGCTTCAGTGAGGGCTTCCAGCGCGCGGCAACGAATACCTTCGCCAGCCAGGCCGGCGGCAACATCGGCGTATTGCGCAGAGAACAGCAACAATGCCACGCCGGCATCGCGCAACTGCGCCAGCAATTCGGCCTGTGACAATGCCGGGTCCAGTGGCACCCGCACGCGGCCGCTGGCCATGCAGCCATAGTCGGCGATCAAATAGTCGATTCCGGCATCGGCCAGCAGCGCCACCCGTTCGCCTTCACCCACGCCTGACCGCTCCAGCGCCTGGCCGAAGGCGGTCAGTGCCTGGTCCAGTTGCAGGAAGGTCAAGCGGCGACCCCGGCCAGGGTCGCTGAGTGCCGGGGCATCCGGCCATTTGCGGGCGGCCTGGTCCAGCAGAGTACTGATATCCATTGTTCACCACCCGCTCAGGACGATACGGCCGCTGACCTGGCGCGACTCCAGCAGCGCATGGGCCTCGCTCACCTGGGGGAACGGCAGCACGCGGTCGATCAGCGGCCTCACCTGGCCGCCATGGATCAGCGCCAAGGCCGTGCGCAATTGCTCCAGGGTCGCACTGCCCGAGCCCTGTACCTTCAGCCGGCGGCCGATCAAAAGCCCCGGGTTCACCGCCACGCTGCCAGGCTGTACATTACCCAGCACCACCACACGGCCGCCGAGGGCCATGCTGCGCAGGGTGTCTTCCAGGGTATGGCCGAGGTTTTCCATGGCCACATCGACGCCACGCTTGCCCGTGAGTTTCCACACCTCGGCGCTGTAGCCGGCACTGGCCACCACCACGTCATGGGCCCCCAGTTGGTGAAGCAAATCACGCTTGTCGGCGCTGCCGGTGACCGCGATCACCCGCGCGCCCAAGGCACGCGCCAATTGGATCTGATGGGCACCGAGGCCGCCACTGGCGCCGTTGACCAGCACCGTTTCGCCGGGCTGCAGGCCGCCTTCACCGTACAAGGCACGCACGCTGGTGGCGATCGGGCAGGACGCCAGGGCCGCCAGGCTGTAGTCCAGGCCATCGGGCAACTCCACCGCCGAGATCGCCGGGACCCGCAGGTACTCGGCGTAGGCGCCCTCGGTGTCGACCGACGGCAGACCCAGCGCCCGGCACAGGTCCTGGCGCCCGCGCAGGCAATCGCGGCACTGGCCACAGAAGCGTCGCTGATACACCACCACCCGTGCGCCCACCTTCAATTGCGCCACCCCCGCGCCCACTTCGACCACTTCGCCGGCCACCTCATGGCCGAGCACCACGCCGGTATGCGCCCCCGGCAGGTGCCCGGCGCGATGCAGCAGGTCGTGGTGGCAGACGCCTGCGGCATGCACGCGAACCAGTACCTCACCCGGGCCGGCCGTCGGCGTGGGTACGTCTTGCACCTGCAGTTGCTCCGGCCCGCCGAAGGCTTTTAATACTATCGCTTTCATTTTTTATAACCATTTTCGATCTGCTAAGAAGATGTTCATATAACAAACATGTTGTTTGCTATGTGGACATCAATTAAGTTTTCCTCACTTTGACGCCAACCTGCAAGAGGCAAAGCGTCTTTCTTTCCTTTGAGCGAATGCCTAGCAATGACAGTCGACTATCAGCACCAAGGTGAAGGGGTTGTGCAGATAACCCTCAACCGCCCTCATCGCCTCAACGCCTTGGACGGCCAGACGAAGCGTGAGCTGGCCGCAGCCTGGGCCCGCGCCGCTGGCGATGAACGGGTGCGCGCCATTGTTCTGCGCGGCGCCGGCGAGCGGGCGTTCTGCGCAGGCTCCGACCTGAAAGAAATCGAAGCCACCGGCGAAGCTGTTGCCAGCGATCTGCTGGCCCGCGCCCTGCCGGGCGTTGGTGTGGAACTGAACAAACCGGTGGTGGCGGCGTTGCACGGCCACACGCTTGGCCTGGGTGTCAGCCTGGCGATCCATTGCGATTTCCGTATCGCCCGCAGCGACACCCGGTTCAGCTTCCCGGAAGTGCGCCACGGCATGCTCTCAGGCTTCAGTGCCATTACCCTGCCGACCCTGGTCGGCGAGGCCGCGGCACTGGACATCATGCTCAGCGCCCGCAGTTTCGATGCAGAAGAAGCGCTGCGCCTAGGCCTGGTAAACCGTATCGCCGAAGACCCGCACGCTGCAGCCCTGGAACTGGCGGCGCAGTTGGCCGGGCATTCAGCCAAGGCCATGGCATGGACCAAGACCTTGCTGCTGGCGCAACGCAAGCGCCACCTTAGAGCGCACATGGCCCTGGTCGACCAGGCCCGCCAGGACGTCATGCGTTACCGATAACCAGAAACTGCCAACACCTCATCGCCTCGCCAGTACTGTCAGGAACTCCCACCACCAGGAATGGAAAGCGGCACCTTACCGGAGCCTCACCATGTCTCGCCCCAACATTTTCCAGCCCAGGCTCAACCTGCTGACCGCAGGCATCCTCGGGTTGTGCGTCACCCCACTAGCCTCGGCCGCCGATACCCCAGGCAACGAAGCTGCCCTGCAAACCGTGGTGGTCACCGGCGCTCGCGACAGCGGGCGTACCGTGGCCAACAGCCTGGCACCGATCGACGTGATAAGCGCCGAGGACCTGGCCCGCTCCGGCAAGCAGAACCTGCGCGACGCCCTGGCCGCCGCCGTGCCCTCCTACACCAACGCCGCCGGCTTTACCGGCGGCACCGGTTTGTCGGTGAAGTCGGCGACCCTGCGGGGCCTTGGCGGTAACCACGTGCTGATACTGGTAAACGGCAAGCGCCGGCACAACACCTCGCTGATTTTCGTGCAGACCGCCGCCACCGCGAGCGGCCAGTCGCCGGCCGACCTCGACCTGATCCCGGTCAGTGCCGTGGACCACGTCGAGGTGCTGCGCGACGGCGCCGCTGCCCAGTATGGTTCGGACGCCATCGCCGGGGTGATCAACATCATCCTCAAGAACAACAGCTCCGGCGGTAGCGCCAGCGCACTGTATGGCCAGTACGAAAACCGTGTGGGCGGCAAAGGCAACTTCGGCGCCCGTGGCCAGGGCCAGGTCAACCAGGGCTTTGAACTGCCCAATGACGGTTTTTTCAGCCTGAGCGCCGATATCGGCATCCAGGAAAGCTCCAACGTTGCAGGTGCAGTGCCGGCCCGTACCCGGATCTATTTCCCGGTCAACGGTGGCGCCGACCCGCGTGAGAACGGCGAAAGCCGCTACCGCCAGCAGTTGGGCCAGCCACGCTCACAAACCTACAATTTTGGCTACAACGCCGAACTGCCGCTGACCGACACCGTGAGCCTGTATTCCTTCTCTACCCTCAGCCACCGCAACTCCACCAGCTGGGGCACCTACCGCACGGCCAACTCGCCGCAGAATATCGTAGCGGTCTACCCAGACGGTTTCTCGCCGCGCTTCGTGGTGGAAGAAGACGATTTCCAGGCTGTGATCGGCCTGCGCAACGAAGACGTCGCCGGCTGGAAGCTCGACCTCAGCACCAGCTACGGCCGCAACGACGCCAACACCCGCAACGAGAAGTCGCTCAACCCCTCCCTTGGCCCGACCAGCCCCCGCAACATGGACGGCGGCCACCTGATCGCCAGCCAGTGGACCAACAACCTGGACCTTACCCGCGCCTTCGACACCGGCCTGTTCGCCAAGCCACTAAACGTGTCCACCGGTGTAGAGTTCCGCCGTGACGGCTTCGAGATCGAGGAAGGCGAGTACGCCTCCTATGCCGACGGCGGCTACGTGTTCCCCGCCGGCCACCCGCTCGCGGGCCAGCGCCCAAACCCTGGCGCACCGGGCCTGGTGGGTTTCACCCCAGCGGATGCGCACAATTATTCGCGCACCAATACGGCTGGCTACATCGACCTCAGCCAGAGCCTCACCGACCAGTGGGACGTCAGCCTGGCCGGGCGCTTCGAGCACTACAGCGACTTTGGCGACACCGGCAGCGGCAAACTCTCCACGCGTTACGCCTTCACGCCAGCGTTTGCCGTGCGCGGCACGGTCAGCAATGGCTTCCGTGCGCCGTCGCTGCAACAGCAATACTATTCATCGTCGCTTACGGCGTGGCGCACTAGCCCGCTGAACGGGGTACTGGAACAGGCCACCACCCGTTATGTGACGGTGGATGACGCAGCCGGGCAAGCCCTGGGCGCCCGGCAGCTAAAGCCGGAAAAATCACTGAACTACAGCCTCGGTTTCGTGGCCACGCCCACCGAAAACCTCAACGTCACCGTCGACCTGTACCAGATCGACATCAAGGACCGCATCCTGCAGACCAGCAACCTGCAGGGCACCGCCGTGTCCAACCTTCTCGCCGCCAACGGCCTGGACCCGAACCAGATCGTCTCCTACTTCGGCAACCTGGCCGACACCCGTACCCGCGGCATCGACCTGGTGGCCGACTACCGCTACGACCTCGGTGAATACGGCAAGACCAAATGGACCCTGCTGAGCAACCAGAGCCTGCAGACCATCGAGAAGATCAAGGAGCCCGACGCCCTCGCCGGCACCGGCGTCAGCGCCGTGGGCCGCGACCGCCAGGGCAACCTGACCAGCGCCTACCCGAAGAACGTCACTTCGCTGACCGCCGCCTGGCAACTGGGCGACTTCGACGTGACGCTCAAGGGCACCCGCTACTCGAAGGTCACCGGGCGCAACCAGATTGCCGCCAGCCGCGACGAGGAAATCCGCCCGGCGTTCATCACCGACCTGAGCCTGGGCTACTGGCTCAGCGATGCGGTGAAAATTACCGTCGGCGGCGAGAACATTTTCGACCGCCGCCCACAGCAGCTCAACGCCGAAGCCAAGCGCTACTACTTCTTCCCCACGGACGACCCGACCTACAGCTGGTACTCGCCCTACGGGCTGGAAGGTGCGTACTTCTTCGGCAAAGTCGACGTGAGCTGGTAACCCGCCATGAACACGCCCGGCACGCTTTCAGCAAACCCGCCCGCCGCACACGCGGTGGACCCTTCCGGCTTCAACCAGCGCCTGTACCGCAAGCTGGCCTGGCGCATCATGCCGTTCCTGTTCCTGTGCTTCGTGCTGAACTGGCTGGACCGGGTGAACATCAGCTTCGCGCACCTGCAGTTCAAGGCCGACTTGAACATCAGTGACGCCACCTTCGGCATCATTGTCGGCGTGTTCTCGATCGGCTACCTGCTGTTCGAGATACCCAGCAACCTGCTGCTCGAGAAGTTCGGTGCGAAGAAGACCATGACCCGCATCATGGTGCTGTGGGGGCTGGTAACCATCGCCACCGCATTCGCCCAGACGCCAGCGCAGTTCTACGTGTTGAGGGTATTGCTGGGCGCTGCCGAGGCCGGGTTTTTCCCGGGGGTAATCCTGTACCTGACCTACTGGTTCCCAGCCCGCTACCGGGCGCGCATCACCTCGCGCTTCATCATGGCCATTGCCGTGTGCGGCATCGTCGGCGGGCCACTGTCCACCTGGATCATGAGCCACTTCGCGGGCGCTGCCGGCTTCAGCGGCTGGCAGTGGCTGTTTGTGCTCACCGGCATCCCGCCAGTGCTGGCGGGGTTGTTTGCCTGGTACTGGCTGGATGACAAGCCGGCCGATGCCCGCTGGCTCAGCAACGCCGAGAAGCGCACCATCGAAGCTGCCTTGGCCCACGAACGGGCCAGCCGCAAACCGGGCGGCCACCAGCGCTTTCTGGAAGCGCTGAAAGACCGCAAGGTATGGTTCATCACCCTGGCCTACTGCCTGACCATCATGTGCACGGGCAACGTCACCAATATCTGGGCGCCGTCGATCATCCGCGATGCCGGGGTTAGCAGCCTGGGCCAGCTCGGCCTGTTCTCCGCCCTGCCCTACCTGGCTGGCGTGGCAGTGATGCTGTGGGCATGCCGCCATTCGGACCTGCACCAGGAACGCCGCTGGCATTTCGCACTGGGCGGCCTTGCGGCGGCCCTGGCAATGGTGCTGTTGCCCAACCTGATCGCCGGCCCCTGGTCAGCCATCGCCCTGCTGACCCTGATGACAAGTGGCTACCTGGTGGCCACGGCGGTGTTCTGGACCATTCCCACCTACTACCTGTCCGACCGTGCCCGCGCCGCCGGGCTGGCGTTGGTGAACTGCTGCGGGCAGGTCAGCAGCCTGCTGACGCCGATCATGATCGGCACCCTCAAGACCAACACAGGCGAAATCAGCCTGGCGCTGTACATCGTCGCCGCCCTGGTGGCGTGCGGCACCCTGACCCTGCTGTTCGGCGTTCCGCGCCAGGCCTTGCGCGATGCACCTTGACTCCTTTTTCGAGACTGACACATGACCGACTACCTGGCACTGGCCCATGAACTGGCCACCCACATCCAGCCTGGCGCCGCCGAACGCGATGCACGGCGTGCCCTGCCGTTCGAGCAACTGGACCTGATCCGCCAATCTGGCCTGGGCGCCGCCCGCGTTCCGTTGCACATGGGTGGCGGGGACATCAGCCAATTGGACGTAGCGCGTATCTTCATCACCTTGGCCAAGGCAGACCCCAGTGTGGCGCAGGCCTTGTTCCCACACTTCGCCACCGTCGAGCACCTGCGCCTGATTGCCAGTGATGACCAGCAACGCCGTTACCTGGGCGCCTTCGCCCAGCGGCAGCTGTCTTCCGGGGCCATCGCCGAGCGAGGGGGCAAGTTCCGTGGCGAGATTCACACCCGCCTGGAACGCCAGGGCGCCCAGCTGGTGCTCAACGGCAGCAAGTTCTACAGCACCGGCTGCCTGTTCGCCGACCTGCTCAAGGTGCAGGCGGTGGACGAAGACGGCAACGCGGTGTACGTGATGCTGCCGGCCAACACCCCCGGCATCGAGCTGCTCGACGACTGGGACGGCATGGGCCAACGTGTTACCGCCAGCGGCACCACGCTGCTGACCAACGTGCCGGTGACGCAAGACCAGGTGATCCCCCTGGCCCAGTGGTACCAGCGCCGCAACTACATCGGCGCCAGCGCCCAGTTGATCCACTGCTCCATCGATATCGGGATTGGCCTGGCGGCGCTGGACGACGCCGTGCAGTGGTCGCGTACCGGTGCACGGCCAGTGCGCGAGAGCGGTGTGGACCAGGCCCGCAACGACCCGTACATCCTGCACACCGTGGGTGATATGGCCGCCGCCATCCATGGCGCACAGGCATTGGTGGAGAAAGCATCACTGACTGTGGACCTGGCCGCCCGCAGCCAGCTGGAGGGCCGCCTGGCCGGCGAAGCACTGGACGCCCTGCTGGCCCGCGCGTCCATCGACGTGGCCGAGGCCAAGATCGCCTCGACCCGCGCCGCCCTGCATGTGTGCGAACGCCTCTACGAGGTAGGCGGCGCTGCTACCACCCAGTCGCGCTACAACTTCGACCGGCATTGGCGCAACGCCCGCACCCATACCACCCACGATGCCGTGGCCTACAAGTACAAGGCCATTGGTGATTACCTGGTGAACGGCACCCCCCCGCCCATCGCCTTCACTTACTGAAACCCAAGGAGCGCCCATGCCACCGTTACGCAAGCCCCTCTACGCCCTGTTTCTGGGAGCGCTCGCGGCCCCGGCCAGCGCTGCGCAAACGGCGGCCTGGGCCGACCTGGACGCCCGTATTGCCAAGGCGCTGCCGGGCGTGATCGAACTGCGCCACCAGATTCACCAGCACCCCGAACTGGGCAACCGCGAGGTAGAAACCGCCCAACGCATCGCCACACGCTTGCGCGCACTGGGCCTGGAGGTGCAGACCGGCATCGCCCATACCGGCGTAGTGGGCATTTTGCGCGGCGGCAAGCCAGGCCCGGTGGTGGCCATTCGCGCCGAGCTGGACGCCCTGCCACTGACCGAGCAGACCGGCCTGCCCTATGCCTCGACCGTTCGCGTGCTGGACAAGGGCGGTGACCTGCGCACCCGTGGCAAGGAAGTGGGCGTGATGCACGCCTGTGGCCACGACGCGCACATGGCCATGGCCCTGGGCGTGGCAGAAGTGCTGGCAGCGCGGCGCGACCAACTGCCCGGCACCCTGAAACTGATCTTCCAGCCCGCTGAAGAAGGCCCGCCCCTGGGCGAAACCGGCGGCGCCAGGCAGATGATCGAGGAAGGCGTATTGAGCAACCCAGCGCCGGCGGTAATCTTCGGCATCCACGTCACTGCCGGCACGGCAGGCACCTTTACCCTCAGCCGCAACCGCACGACCGCAGCGGCAGACACCTTCCAGGCCCGCATCACGGGCCGGCAAACACACGCAGCATTCCCCTGGACCGGCATCGACCCCGTGCCGGTAGCGGCGCAAGTCATCCTTGCCTGGCAGACCATCCCCAGCCGCCAGTCCAACCTCAGCGTGCTGCCGGCGCCGGTGATCTCCGTGGGCCGAATCCAGGCCGGGGACCGGCACAACATCATCCCCGCCGAAGTGCGCCTTGAGGGCTCCATCCGCACCGTCAGCGACGAACAGCGCGAAGACGTGCTGCAGCGCATGCGCCGTACAGCGCAGCACATCGCCAAAGCCTCGGGCGCCAGCGCAGTGGTCGACTACCTGCCCGGCAACTACCGTGCCGGGTACAACGACACCGCGCTGGTGGACAGCCTGTTGCCAGTGCTGGAGCAGGTATCCACCACGCCTGTGAAGATAGACAGCGGCACGTACGGCGCGGACGATTTTGCCGAGTACGCCCGGCAGATCCCCGGCGTGTTCCTGCGCATGGGCGCAACCCCGCCGTCACTCGCCGACAAGCCGGTGTGGCCGACCCATTCGCCAGGCTTCCAGGTGGATGACCCGAGCCTTGCGGTGGGCATACGTGCCCTCAGCCGGATGACGCTGGCCTATATGAATGCCGGTGCTCGCTGAGCACCCCGCCACAGTTGCAGGCCCGCAGCTGGCCTTGCCGACCCACCCTCGACGTAGGGCACGCGCCCTCGTCTTCATAGGGCCACCGTTGTGCACAAACTCTGAAAGTTGTCGCAAATCACTGTGGGAGCGGGTTCACCCGCGAACACCGGCGCCAGCCGGTGCCATCCACCCTGAAGTCAAGCAGCGCCCACCCCCTCCCCAGGCCATACCACCGCCTGGGCCACAATCACATTCGTGCCATTGAACGTAAGCGCAGGCCCGCCATGAAGCTGATAGCCCATCAGCAGGGCATCACTGACCCTGCGGCAAAAGGCAGCGTCATCGGGGCCGGTCAGTACGCGGTAAATGGGCATGCCGTCGGGTGGCTGGTTCATCGGGTCGATCCTTGTTGCGGTAGGTGTGGAGTTTCAATACCACTTGGAAACAGCCTACAACCCTCAACGCAGGGCAGTCCATGTAAAACGCGGTGGTGTTCCTGGTAAACAATCAGAATTTAACCCTTTCTTGTAGGCCGTTTCCCAAAGATACTCCGTGAGCCTGGTTTTCGTTGCGCACGCCCATACCGAATCATAGTCTCGACCTGCCGCCCCGATGGCGGCACGGTTTTGACAGGCCGTGGTTCACTGAGAGCATGCGCAATGCCAATTTATGGCGGCTGTGCGTGGGGCACCTTCGTGTGCGCCGGGATTCTCAGTGCCCCCGGTCTGTCAACCCGCAAACAGCTGCCACCCTTTCGTTTGACAGCGGAGCTGCGGCAGCCCTTAAGGCACTGAGAGGGTTTATGCTCAAAATAGTCCCAGACCCACCCCGTCACATTCTTTCCCTGGAAGACACACTAATCCAGGCCACGGATTACGCCCTGTGCGCGGCAACCGTAGTGCAGCAGGCAATGGCACTACAGCCCAAATCGCCCGCGTCGGTGCTCATCATGGCATCCATGCACGAACTGGAAACGCTGAGGGCATTGCTTGAGTCGGCATTGATCCAGGTGCAGATGCCCTCAGAACCGAGGGCCTGGCACTAAAGCCTGGTTGTGTAACGCCTGGGCTGTTTGAGCCACCAGGGTTCCCAGCCCAGGCAACGAAGTCTTTCGGGAGCTACCACTGTGCCCACAGAAGAAAACCAATTCACCGTCGGTAAAACCACCTTCTACCAAGGTGCCAATCAAACCCATCCCCTCTTTCGCATCGAACCTGGAATCCCTTGTCAAAGTGCGCGTGAGCAGGCCTCGGAACTGATGGGCTATGCGCGGGACATGACGCTGGATGGTTTGATGGAAGATAAGCCCCAGTTGATTTGGGCATCCCACTATCTATGTGCGCTGGCCAAAGCGCTGATGGATGATGCTGAGCTGGGCATGATGCGTTGATTCGCGCTGTCTGCAACCAAGCTGGCTCAGCACCATCCGCAAATAGCCCAGCATTGGGCTGGGCTTTATCCCTCAAGCCGCGGCTGTCCAGACAGCAAGCTCATAACCATCTGGATCGATGAAGTGGAATCGCTTCCCGCCAGGAAAGGTGAAAACTTCCCGGCTGATGATTCCGCCAGCAGCCTTAACCCGAATCTCAGCTCCAGCAAGGTCGTCTGAGTACAAGATGACCAATGGGCCGCCTGGCCTGACTGGCTCGCCAGTGGTGAAGCCACCGGTCAACCGACCGTCGCTGAACTCGGTGTATGTCGGGCCGTAATCGACGAAGGTCCAGCTGAACACCGCGCCGTAAAAATCTTTGCTGTGCTGAATGTTCTGGACGTTGAACTCAATATTGTCGATCTGGCGGTCTGTTCCTCTGCTGCTCATGGGCACCTCCTTGTAAGAGGACGGAATCTACCATAGCGACCCTGAACCTGTTGCATCCTGTCCACGCATTGATCCTGGGCAGTAGGTGATTAGAGTGCGCTGCTTGGGTTAGGCCCCACTTATAGTGTCGGCTCTAAAGATCATGGACCTGCTAACCGTGTTCGTTAGTACCACTCATCCAACGCTCGCAAACGCTGAAGAGCGTGTTTGTACTCACACATCAAGGCGAAAGTACCCCGAGCTGTTCCAGAGACACTTTGTTGGTAGATTCCCTCACAATCCGATTTGACATATTCCTTCCAATGAGACTGTGAAGCCTTGAGCAGAACCGGAACTTCCTCATAAGTCGAATAACTATCGGGGTGCTCAGTCATCTGCTGGGCGTGAGCCAATTTCTCCTGGTACTTAAGCTCAACTTTCTCGTCGGCACTGCGCTTCATTGTGGAGAGACACTTCTCGCTGTCATTCGTGGTATGGACATCTGGCCGGCGCAAGCACTCCTGCCAGACAGCTTCAACCTTCGCAGCGAACTGGCGAACCGCCTCGTCTAACTCCTCTTCGCGGCCAACGTCAGCTTGGGAAGTACCCATCACGAGCAGCGATCCCATGCAGATCCCTGTAAATACATTTTTCATGTGGCTCACTCCTTGAGATAGCGCTAAAGACAGTGAATATTGCCGTAATCAGAAGCTCCGCGCTATGAGACGGGGCGTTTTCAATTTTGTGGCTCGGATCAGGCAGCATGCTGACAGCGCGAGCGGTATGGGCAGTGCACTCGCTTAGCTCCAGCGCAGCCTCAGCGCCCCCTGAGCTGGATGTGCTTATCTACAACATCGGCATCTGGGAGCAATATGCGTTCACCGAGCAGTACGCATTTCTGAGCGACAGTGGTGCCTCGATCAGCAGGCTGGTGAACGTGAACATCACCGCCACGCTGCTACTGCTAAAACGCTTGATCCCGAAGTTGCTCCGTTCGTCCAGGCCGCAAGTCATTCTGACGGGCTCCACCTCGGCACTGCGCCAGAGCGGCAGGCCAGAAGTGACGTTCGGTGCAACCAAGGCCGCGCTCAATGGACTTGCAGACGCGCTACGTCAGAGTTTCAGGCAGCAGAACCTGGCGGTGACTGTGCTGCAATTGGGTATCTGATACGGTTGACCCGTTATCTACGCCGATGGCGGATGCTTTAGAGCGAAGCGGTGGCGAGCGGATTCCCGTCCACGATGTGGTTGGGATGGTGGGTACGCTGATGCGGCTTTCTACCGCGTCCTTTGTGCGCGAGTTGGTGATGCCGGCGATCAGGGATGAGCGGTTCTGATCGGGTGGTGATGATATGCCACGTGCATCACCTGGATCGGATGTGACGTTGTCTGTGCGAAAAAATCGGAATTAGCCCCTTCCTTGTAAGCCGTTTCCCAAAGATACTCCGGGCGCACGTTTTTCGTTGCACATGAGCAGTGTGGATTCTAGTCTCGCCCGGTCGCTGCCAATTCAGCGACCGGTTTTGACAGACCGCTCACGTTGTCCTCATGTGCACGCCTTTATGGCGGCTGTACGTGCGGGCACCTATGGTGCGCCGAGTGCCAACGTCTCGGTCTGTCAACCCGCGTACAGCTGCCACCCTCTTGTTTGACAGCAAGTTCGAGGCAGCTCCATATCCCACGTTGGAGCTGAACCATGCTAAAGATTGTTCCTGATCCGCCTCCCGCCCTTCTCTCCCTTGAAGACACGTTGATACAGGCCACTGACTACGCGCTCTGCGCATCGACCGTTGTTCAGCAGGCAATTCAACTGCAGCCCAAGTCACCCGCCTCCATCCTGATGATGGCATCCATGCACGAGCTTGAGACGCTGCGCGCGTTGCTTGAGTCGGCATTGATTCAGGTGCAAATGCCGTATGAGCCACGGTTGCGGCATTGAGTTTGTGATTGGTTACGCCTGGGTTGTGCGTGGTGCGGCTAGGCCAGCCCAGGCATTAGCGTGTTTCGGGGAGCGACAAAGATGGCCACAGAAGAAAACAAATTCACCGTTGGTAAAACCACTTTCTACCAAGGCGCGAACCAGACCCACCCCCTCTTCCGCATCGAGCCCGGCATCCCCTGCCAGAGCGCACGCGAGCAGGCTTCAGAGCTGATGGGCTATGCGCGGGATATGACGTTGGATGGGTTGATGGAAAATAAACCTCAGCTGATCTGGGCTTCGCATTATCTGTGCGCGTTGGCCAAGGCGCTGATGGATGATGCTGAGTTGGGGATGATGCGGTGAAGTAAGTAGTTTTGCGCTTTAGAATGCGTTGAAGACTTGGTTCAGCGTTCGGCTTTGAAGGCTACTCACTTTCATGGGCCGACCAACGCAATTGATCGGCTCGCAGCCTTAACTCCATGGTCTGGAACATAAGGATTGAATCCGGGCGCAGAGGCTCAGCGGGGCCAACTGGTTCAAAGCCGCTTGTTTTATACAACTGCATCGCTGGGCTGTCTGCGATGGTCACACCCAAGCGCACGCGGACAGCGCCGCGGTTTTCAGCCCAAGCAACAGCCGTCTCAAGCAACGCCCTGCCGATGCCGAGACCACGTGCCTCAGGCGCAACCCACATTTGAAAAATTTCGACGAGTTCGTGGTCTGCGTCCGATGCCTTGCACCAGATCAGGCCATGAATCACCTCATTGTGGATACCGAGGAAAGCTTGAGCGCTGCTGACACTGGTTACAGTAGCAACGCGCTCTTTCCAAGCAGGATCGTCTCTTATGGACTCATGCGCGTTAGTACTCCCGAAGGCATCCGGGGACTCCTGCAGCGCCCGTAGCCTCAGATTCTTGTAAGACCGCCAGTCATTGGCTGCGATAGGGCGAACTGACAAAATGGCAACTCCGTTTGGTCTTGATTTAGCCAACGACTGATTCACTTACCGGGCTAGGCACCGGGTAAACGTTGACATCACGTCTGTTCGATTCACCATCAAGTTTCCGAAACCCAACGCCCACGGATCAGCTTTTTGAGCTCGGCAATGCCCAGCGTCACATCTCTGGCTCGATGCACCATAGCATGGCAGTTGGCGCACAACGTCACGAGGTCTGTCTCGGGATTTACTACCTGCTCACCACCTAATTTTGAAATAGGGACTACATGATGGACGTGAACGAAGCCCTTGCCGTGTTCACCGTAGGCCTGTTCAAAATCAAATCCGCAAGCTTTACAGTCCAGACCATGGAACGCGATGGCCTTTATCCGAAGGTCTTTCCGACGCTCATAGCGGGTACTGAAGTAGGTCGTCTTGCTACCTTCCACGAATGACTCGAGGCCTAGGTTTTCATCATCCGTCGCTGTTGCTGAAACTGGCGGTTGCACAGGCAATAGCTTGGCGTGGCTCAAGATGGTGTCGTAATCGGTCTTAGCGATCGGTCGGACACCGTCACGCCAGTAATTTGTAACTCGACTCGATGGGACGCTCTCAAGATACTGACCGTCAAGCTTCGCAGGGACGGCACTCTCAAACGCGGCGAAATCCTCAATAAATGCGAAGAGATCCCCCTTTCCACTTTTCGGGTCAGGGTAGACCTTACCGATGCGTGCTTTGCCAAAGTAATGGGGAGACGGACTGAGGCGTTTGGGCGCGAAGGCGCGATCCGTGATTCGGCCTTTGTAGTAAATCACCTCCGTTCCTTCAACGAGCCAGGCTTTGTAACGCTTCGGGAAATGATAGACAGAGCCTGTCTCGTCTTCCCACTGAGACGTATCGTTTTCTACGATCACGACGGGCATTGGATTTCCTCTCGATGGTGGCGATAGCCTACCAAGGAAGAGGACGTTTCCTACAGTGCAATCGGAGTAGTGACGAGTTACGCATCTGTCTGTTAGTGAGGACGCGGGTTCAGATCCCCCCGGCTCCACCAAATGATCAATCAAAGACGTCCACGGACGTCTTTTTTTGTGCCTGAAAGCCAGTAAATACGCGGCCTCCAGCGCTTTTGCGGTCTTTGAAGAGTTTTTGAGTTCCAGCCATTCGGGTATTCCAGGCGGTATTCCAGCTCACCCGGTGCTAATCTTTGGAATACCGAATCAGTGCTTGAGGACAATCTCATGCCTGCCCAAAACCTCCGCCTCTCCGATCGACAGCTCAAGGGAGTCAAACCCGCGTCCAAGGATTATGTCCTCACGGACGGTGACGGTTTGCAGCTCCGGGTACGCAGCAATGGCTCGTTGCTGTGGAATTTCAACTACCGCGAACCGGTGACCAAGAAGCGCATCAACATCGGCTTCGGGACCTATCCCGAACTGTCGCTGGCGAACGCACGAAAGAAGGCAGTCGAAGCACGCGAGCTGCTCGCCCAAGGGATCGATCCGAAGGTGCAGCGCAATACGTTGAATGAAGCCAAACGCGCAGAAACCGAACACACCTTCGAGAACGTGGCCACCGCCTGGTTCGAGCTCAAGAAAGACTCGGTCACCCCGGCCTACGCCGAGGACATCTGGCGGTCGCTCACGCTGCACGTGTTCCCCGATTTGAAGACGACACCACTGACGAAGATCACCGCTCCGATGGTGATCGCATTGCTTCGCCCAATCGAAGCGAAAGGCAGCCTGGAGACGGTCAAGCGTCTCAGCCAGCGACTAAACGAGATCATGACCTACGGCGTAAACTCCGGCCTGATCTTCGCCAACCCGCTCAGCGGCATCAGGGCAGTCTTCAAGAAGCCCAAAAAAGAGAACATGGCTGCGCTTCCACCCGAAGAGCTCCCGGAGCTCATGCTGGAGATCGCGAACGCCAGCATCAAACGCACCACCCGCTGCCTGATCGAATGGCAGTTGCACACGATGACTCGCCCCGCCGAGGCGGCGACCACTCGCTGGGCAGACATCGACTTTGAAAGGCGTGTCTGGACTATCCCACCGGAGCGTATGAAGAAGCGCCGTCCACACAGCATCCCGTTGAGTGATCACGCGGTCGCACTGTTGGAGTCACTGAAGACTCACAGCGGCCATCGCGAATACGTCTTCCCAGCCGATAGAAATCCACGCACCCACGCCAATAGCCAGACCGCCAACATGGCATTGAAACGCATGGGCTTTCAGGATCGATTGGTCAGCCACGGTATGCGTTCGATGGCCAGCACCATCTTGAATGAACATGGGTGGGACCCCGAACTCATTGAGGTCGCACTGGCGCATGTCGACAAGGATGAGGTGCGCAGCGCCTACAACCGAGCCGACTACATTGAACGCAGACGACCGATGATGGCCTGGTGGAGTGAGTACATCCAGAAAGCCGCCACCGGCAGCCTGCTTGCCTCAGCATACGGTCAAGTCAGAGACAAGAACGTGGTACCGATCCGCTAGCTCTGTACGGCGCAAGAATTGCGGAAACAACTGAACGTCCAAGATTCGGAGCAAGCAGCCTCGCTTATCTGCTTCTCAGCGCGGGTCCATCCAAACAGGGCTGCAAAGCCGCCCTGTTTGGATGGACCTCATTTTGAAGAGCTAAAAGCCACGACGTTGTCCGGGATTTACCAAGTAATTCCACCGATGGATAACCGCTTTTCACGTCCTCAAGGGCGCTTATTTTCGGCCCTTGACCGGGTTTATCCACAGGCGTAGAACTGGCCGTGCAAAGGCTGTCGATGACAGCACCCCAGGTGACCCGAGCCTTAAAGGTCACGCCGCTCCCGCGGTGGTTCAGCCCAAGTACGATTCGCATCCGGCAGCTCGTACGGTCACTACCCATGTGATGGATGCTCTTACACATATAGCGCTCGGATCGTGTCCCAGGAAGTGGTGTAACTCATCATGGCTCTGGCCACTGAGTT
>NZ_JACVVF010000063.1:0-20661 GCF_016648095.1 Pseudomonas sp. S32 | reverse complement strand
GCGCCGCCCGCGCGGCGCATCGCGAGCTGCGCTCGCTCCTACGGTTGTTTCGGGCCAGTCACGTATTTCGGGCCAGTCACGCCTGTTGCGGGCGCGCGCGACCGCCTTGTTGGTACGGCACGGTATTGCGTCATACGCCAAGGCGTTCGTGCGCAGATGGCGCGGCCCGGAACAACCGTAGAAGCAAGCGCTATGGCGGCCAATGCAAACTTGCTGAATCGTTTCTTTCGCTCTATAAGCAATCCACAACACCAAGAAAGGCCACCACCATGCCCCCTTTGAAACTGATCGTCGCGCTCACAACCCTGTCTGCCACTTCCCACGCCTTGGCCTGGGACTACGTATTGCTCGACACCGACAAAGCTGCCCAGAACTGGCAGGTCACCAGCCAGTCGCTCGGTGTGAAAACCGACAAGCCCTTCAGCGTTACGCTGCGCACCCTGCACGGAGGCCGGCAGGAAGGCGTGAGCATCGTGGATATCGACAACGGCACCCTGAAACTGTCGGTGGTCCCCACCCGTGGCATGAACATCCTGAAGGCCTCGGTGGGCCCGGTGCGCATGGGCTGGGACTCGCCGGTCACCGAAGTGGTGAACCCGTCCTTCATCGAACTCAATGGCCGCAATGGCCTGGGCTGGCTGGAAGGCTTCAACGAACTGGTCACCCGCTGCGGCTATGAATGGGTGGGCCACCCTGGCGTCGACAACGGTGAGTTGCTGACCCTGCATGGCCGTGCTGCCAACATTCCGGCCAGCAAGGTCACCCTGCACATCGACGAAAAACCGCCGTACGCCATCACCTTGCGTGGCGAACTGAAGGAGCAGGCGTTCAAGAAGGTGGACTTTGCCGTGGCGACCGAAGTAGTCACCGAACCGGGCAGCGTGGCGTTTGCCATCAACGACACCCTCACCAACCAGGGCGATTACCCCAAGGAATACCAGGCGCTGTACCACAGCAACTTCAGCACCCCGTTTCTGGAGCAGGGGGCGCGTTTCGCCGCCCCGGTAAAACAGGTTTCACCGTTCAACGACAAGGCCAAGGGCGACCTGCCTGACTGGCAAACCTACCGCGCCCCCACCAAGGACTACGATGAAACGGTCTACAACGTGGTGCCGTATGCCGATGCCAAGGGCGATACCCTGACCGTGTTGCACAACAAGGCAGGCAGCCTGGGCGTTGCGGTGGGCTTCAATACCCGCACGCTGCCGGTGTTTTCGCTGTGGAAGAACACCGACACCCAGGGCCAGGGCTATGTCACCGGCCTCGAGCCTGGGACGAGTTTTTCCTACAACCGTCGTTACCAGCGGCCACTGAATCTGGTCCCGACAATTGGCCCTAAGGAGCAGCGCCAGTTCCACATCCGTTACAGCCTGTTGGCGGACAAAACGGCCGTGGACAAGGCTTTGCAGCAGGTGAGCGAGATCCAGGGCGGGCGCGAAACCGAGGTGCGTCAGGTGCCATTGGTCGACCTGAGCAAAGAGTAGAGCGGGTAAAAGCAACGGTTTGGGGTGCCCCGGAGCCGCGTATGGCATATCCTTGCACACCGAAATCAATTTCTAAGCAGTGAACTGAACTATGGGTTTTGAACAACTAGCGGAGCTCCGTGACCGCCTGCGGGCAGAAAAGGAACAGGCCAAGGCCGACCGGCCCAAGCCGGCGCCGCGCAAATCGCCCCCCCAGGCGACCCCGCGCCGCCAGGATCCCGCAGTGGAAGCCATATGGCCTTTGCAGAAGCATTTTCCATTGGCGTTCCCGGTCAACCCTGCACCCAAGGTGCCGCTCAAAGA
Source organism: Pseudomonas sp. S32 (assembly GCF_016648095.1). Classification (NCBI taxonomy): domain Bacteria; kingdom Pseudomonadati; phylum Pseudomonadota; class Gammaproteobacteria; order Pseudomonadales; family Pseudomonadaceae; genus Pseudomonas; species Pseudomonas sp. S32. Next base: position 18,874 of record NZ_JACVVF010000063.1, on the reverse strand, counting down.
GGGCATCTTCAAGGATGCCGAGCAACACCTTGAGCTGCTCGGCCTGACCCGTGAACAGCTCAAACTGGGTATTGCCACCTGGTGCAAAGGCACGCGCTACTGGGCGTGCATGGTGGAAAACGCGCCGCGTCTGGACTTGAACGGCCAGGCCGCGGGCAGTGTGACCGCCGCCCAGGCGCTGCACGCCAAGCAGCAAGCCGCGCGGCACTTCAACCAGGCCCGCCGCAACCGTGCAAAACCCAAAGCCACTGCGCCTGAGCCAGCGGCCGCGGTCAGTACAGAGCAGACGCCGGGCTGAGCAGCCGATGAGCCCGCCAAGCCGGGCTCATTGAAAGCGGTCGAAGCGATACGGGCTGGGGTCGATCAACGGCCTGTGTTGCATGACCAGGTCTGCTGCCAACTGCCCGGCAGCAGGCGAGGTGCCGAAGCCGTGCCCGGAAAACCCCGTTGCCAGGGTCAGGCCGGGCAGGCTGGATACCGCACTGATCACCGGGTTGGAATCGGGGGTGACGTCGATGGTCCCGGCCCAGGCACTGGCAATGCGCGCCTGCTGGAATACCGGCCACGCCGCGCTCAGGTTGCGCAACGCGTCACCGTTGAGTGAGGTATTGGCAGCCGGGTCCTGCACCCTGATGCGCTCGAACGGGGTCACATCCGTGGCCTTCCAACGGCGGGCCATTACCAGATCGGTGATTGACGCCTTCCCCAGGCGAATCTGCAAGAAGTCGCGCTGCGCTCGCAACTGTGGCAGGTAACGCCTGCCTAACAGCAGGTGGTCGAGGGTGAGAAATGCATCCAGCTTGCCGCGCTGGGTAATGATGAACCCCCCGTCGATGTGTTTGCGAAACGAGAAGTCAGGAGCCCCCACGGCAATCTCGGTCGGGCCTTCCATGGGCTGGGTGCGCAGTACCGAACAGACCAATGGCAGGGTTGGCAGGTCGATGTTCAGGTTGCCGAGAAACCTGCGCGACCACATGCCGCCTGCCAGCAAGACCTGATCACAACGGATCTCGCCCTGCTCGGTCACCACACCGCTCACACGCCCGGCACTGGTTTGCAGGGTACGTACCGCGCAGTGTTCGAGGATGACGGCGCCCTTGGCCATCGCTGCTCGGGCGATGGCGCTGGCAGCCAGTGTCGGCTCGGCGCGGGCATCGGACGCGGTGTACAGGGCACCTGCCCACTGCGTACGCCCGCCCGGCACCCGCCGGCTGATCTCGGCATTGCTCAACAAGCGTGAGTCCAGGCCCAGGTGTTCGACGCTTTTCAGCCAGCCCTCATGCAGGCCCATCTGCGTGTCGTCACGGCCAACGAACATGATCCCGGCCTGGCGATAGCCCACGTCACTGCCCACCCGTTGCGGCATTTCGGCCCACAGGCGGTCCGCTGCCAGCGCAAGGGGTATGTCGTGGGCATGGCGGTTGGTCTTGCGAACCCAGCCAAGGTTGCGTGAGGACTGTTCGCCAGCAATGCGGCCCTTTTCCAGCACGACCACCGGGATGTTGCGTTCGGCGAGGGTCAGCGCTGCGGTGAGGCCGACGATGCCGCCGCCGATGATCACAACGGTGGTGGCGTCCGGTTGCCGTGTGCTGGTGATGACAGGGTCGATGGCAGGGGGCATTGCGTTACTCCGCAGCAATAAGTTGAGGTGGTACAGCTTGGCGTCAGTGGTTATTGGCCAAGGCGTATCAGCCTGACATCCGCTTGCGAGGCGCCACGGTAGGCGGTCACTTCCAGCTCCACCTTGTACACCGTCGAACCCAGCGGCGGGCAGGTGACGGTAGTGGCCGGGTCGATACCGCGAAACTTCTGACCAATCACGTCCATCACCGCGGGTACATCAGCGGGCTGCTGAATGAATACCCGGGAGCAGACCACATCGGCCAGGCTGGCATCGACTGCTGCCAAGGCGTTCTCGATGTTGGCGAACACCTGGTGGGTCTGCTCGATGACGTCTTCGGCGATCAGTTGCGTCTGCGGGTTGCGGCCTGCGGTGTTGGAAACGTAGATCCAGTTGTCCACCGCGACCAGGCGGGAGTAGCTGGCCATGTCTTCGAACTTGGAGCCTGTTATCAGTTTGGTGATCTGGGTCATGGGGGTGCCTTCGATGGGTGAGTCAGGGTTAGCTGAGAACGGGCTGTTCCCACAGGTTGAGCTTGACGCCAATGCCTTTTTCCAGGGCGTTGCGGTACACCACGGTGCCCCACGCCACGTCTTCAACGGGCATGCCACCAACGGACATCAAGATGATTTCGTCGTCGTTCAGGCGCCCAGGCGCTGCCCCAGCGATGATCTTGCCAATGTCCTCGACCTGCTCGGGCAGCAGGGTGCCCTCGGCGATCATGTCCATGAAGCGCACACCCACCAGGGGGACATGATGGTGGGCAGGTTTGGGCAGTTCCTCGAACCAGGCCTGGTACAGGCCGGTGTTGTCCACCACCTTGCGCACGTCGGCCTGCTCCATGCCCGCGTCGATGCTGCAGGGGGCTGGCATGGCCAGGAACGCGCCCGGCTTTACCCACTCGCGCTTCACCAGCGGGTAGCGGGCGGGGTCGCCGACCTCACCAGAGCTGCAGTAGCTGACCAGGTCCGAGCCCCGCACCACTTCTTCCAGAGTCTGCACCACTTGTACGTTGACGATCTGCGGGAAGGTGGCGCTGACCCAGCTGACGAACGCATCCAGGCTCTTCTGGCCACGGCCCTTGATCTTGAGCGTATCCACTTGCGGGCATACGGCCATGAACGCTGCGACCGTGGTCTTGCCCATCACGCCCGGCCCGGCCAGGCCAATCACCTTGGCATCCTTGCGGGCCAGGTGGCGGGCGCCCACGCCAGGGATGGCGCCGGTGCGGTACGCCGAGAGCAGGTTGGCCGACATATGCGCCAGTGGCGCGCCGGTGTCGGCATCATTCAGGGTGAGCATCAGGATGGAACGGGGCAGGCCTTTTTCGCGGTTGGCGATATTGGAGCCGTACCACTTGGCGCCTGCTGTCTGAAAGTTGCCGCCAAGGTACGCTGGCATCGCCATCATGCGGCGGTCGGCGGTGGGTTTGGGCATGGTGGGGAACGGCGAATGTTCAGGGAAGGTGATCATCGCCCCGTGCGAGTCGCTGTTCGGGCCTGCCATGCGGTAGTCGCCGTGGTAGAGCAGGCCGAACATGGTTTCCATGGTGTCGACGCAGGCGGGCATGTCGGTCACGCCTGCGCGAATCATGTCCTGCTCGGACAGGTAGATGAAGTCGATACGGGTGTCGAGGGTCATGGCGGGTCTCACTGCGTGGAAGGCGCGTGGCACCTTCCCTTTGGGTTTTATTGTTGTGTCGCCCGGGTCGAACGGGCTGGCCAGGTAAACGCAAGTTACTGCCAGTTTCGCTAACGACTGGTAGGTCGTCTTGTGTTTGCCTGCCTGGCCGATTGACCCTCCCTGCCAGCGCCCGTGTCCTGTGCTCAAAGCGGCTTGTCAGACGAATCTCTGCCCCGTTTGGCGCGCACCCAGCCGCCCAGGTGGTAAAAGACGCCAAACAGAATAATGGCGCCGCAAATAGTGGCGCCCAGCAGGGTGTTGTTCATGCCTGACCTCAGTGACCCGCCAACGAGTAACCTGCTTGCACACCACGCAGGCTGAGGGCCGTCAGCAGGCACACAACCAGTGTGCTGGCGGCCAGAAGCACGGCCCAGCCCGCAGGGCCGTACTGCAGCGTCATGGCCGCTAGCGGGGAGGCGCTGGACGACACCGACAGCTGGATTGCCCCCAACAGGGCAGCGGTAGAGCCCAGGGATTTGTCCTGGGATGACATCACCAGCGACATCAGTGTGGACTCTGCGATCCCCAGCCCGAACAGCGCCAAGGCCATACCCCCGGCAACACCCGGCAAGCCCAGGCCGCTCAGGGTACTGACCAAGGTCAGCAGGGCACCCAGCGCCATGCAGCGCACGCCTACTGTGCTGAGCTTTTTCAGGCCATAGCGGCTGACCCGCCGGCTGGCGAACAGTGCGCCAAGCATGACCGACACACCCGTGGCGCCAAACAGCAAGCCAAACGCCTGGGCACTCATGCCGAAGTACTGCTGGTACACCAGTGTCGCGCCGCCGATGTAGGCGAACAGGAAGAAGAACACGGCAGCCACGGCCAGGGTGGGGCGCAGAAAGCCGCCATCCGCGAGGATGGCCAGGTAGGTTTTGCACGCGCTGCGCAGGCTAAGGGCTTCGCGCTGCTCCACAGGCAGGGTTTCGGGCAGGTTCAGCAAGCTGTTCAGCCACACCACCAGGCCCATACCGGCCAGTGCGAGCATCACTGCGCGCCAGCCGAAATGCGCATCGATGACGCCACCCAGCGCGGGGGCAAGAATAGGCGCCACCCCTTCGATGGTCATCAGCAGGGCGAACAGCTTGGTCGCGGCTACGCCATGGCTTACATCACGCACCATGCTCATGATCACCACCAGGGTGAGGGCGCTGCCCAGCCCCTGGAAGAACCGCAGCGCGATCAATGTATCCAGGGTTGGCGCCATCGCGGCGCCGAACGAGCACAGGATGAACAGCAGCAGGCCAGCCATCAACGGCCTGCGCCGGCCGTAGGCGTCGACGATGGGGCCAAATATGAGTTGCCCGGCGCCCATGGCCAGGAGGAAGAAGGTCAACGTGAGTTGCACATGGGTGAAACTCGCTTGGTACTGATTGGCTATCTCGGGCAGGCTCGACAGGTACATGTCGACGGCAGAGGGCCCCAGGGCCCCGATCATGCCCAGCCCAAGCGCCAGTTTGAAAGGTACTGCGGAGGATTGATTAGGTTGCATGGTAATCTCATCGCTTTGCTACCTACCGGACGGTAGGTTTGCGAATCCTAAGCGTACTGGCGATTCAGGTCAAACGGTCTTTAGGCTAAAGGCAAACCCTGCACCAACGTTCAGATCTGGTGCAGGGCAGTTGCTCTCACAGATAGGTGCGTCGGGGTGCTAGTAGCGAATCATCACCGACTTGAGCTCGGTGAAGTCGTCGATGAACGCCGACCCGAACTCCCGGCCGATGCCGGACGCCTTGATGCCGCCAAACGGCACCGCCGGATCCAGCAGGGTGTGCATGTTCACCCACAGTGTGCCCGCCTGAATGTCGGGGATCATGCGCATGGCCTTGCCCAGGTCGTTGGTCCACAGGCTGGCACTGAGCCCATAAGGCGAAGCGTTCATCAACTGCAGCAGTTCTTCTTCGCTGTCATAGGGCAGAAAAGTGGCCACCGGGCCGAACGTTTCCTGGTTGAGCAGGGTGTCGCTGGCAGACTTGGCCAGGATCACCGTCGGCTCGACATAACACCCGGGCCCTTCGCCAATGCGCCCGCCATGGATGATCTGGCTGCCCTCGGCGCGGGCCGTGGCGAAGAGTTCCGCCAGCTTCTGCTGGTGCGGCTTGTTGGCCACCGGGCCGAACTGGGTGGTTTCATCCAGGGGCGAGCCGGTTTTCAGCTGGCCCAGACGGTGCGAGAGGGCTTCTAGCAGCGGGTCAAGGCGCGAGCGGTGCACATAAAAGCGCTCACCGGCGGCGCAAATCTGCCCGGCGTGCAGGAAGCCGGCCTCGATGATGCCGTCTACGGCCTTGTCCAGGCCTACGTCCGGGAGAAACGCCACGGCATTTTTGCCCCCCAGTTCCAGCGTCGCCCGGGTGAGCTTGGCACCCATGGCCGCCTGGCCGACGGCGATGCCGGTCGGCACCGAGCCGGTGAACGAGACCTTGTCAGTGCCGGGGTGCTCGATCAAGGCCTTGCCCACATGGCCGCCCCCGGTCAGCACGTTCAAGGCGCCGGCTGGCAGCCCTGCCTCGGTGGCCAGCTCGGCAATGCGCAACAGGGTCAAGGGGGTGAATTCGCTCGGCTTGATGATGATGCTGCAGCCGGTGGTCAGCGCGGAAGCCAGCTTCCAGATGGCAATCATCGTTGCGAAGTTCCAGGGCACGATCCCTACAACCACCCCGATGGGTTCGCGCAAGGTGTAGGCGCTGTAGCGCTCGCCCGCGAAGCACGGCAGCGACGGGGTGATGGTCTGGCCGGTGATCTTGGTCGCCCAGCCGGCGTAGTACCGCAGAAAGTGCGCGGCCTGGTCGACTTCGAAGGCGCGCGACAGGCCGATCAGCTTGCCCGATTGCAAGGTTTCCAGCTGGGCCAGCTCTTCGCGGTGGGCTTCGAGCAAGTCGGCAAGCTTGAACAGCACCCCCGCGCGTGCTGCCGGGTTGGTCCGCGACCACTGGGCGAAGCCTTGGCGTGCCGAGCCCACGGCGAGGTCGACGTCGGCCTGGTTGGCATCGGCAATCTGGGCGATGGCCTGCCCGTTGGCAGGGTTCACCACGGCAACCGTGGCGCTGCCACTGCTTGCAACGGTGTGCCCCGCGATGAACAGGCCGTGGTCCCGTGCCAGGAAGGCATGGACGGAGGGGAGAAGCTGTACATCGCTCATGAAAAATCCTCGAACAGGTGAAGGTCGGCCCGCAGGCCGCCAGAATCTGGAGGATAGTGATAGGCGCCACGCTGATCTTGGACGGCTGTGACAGCGGCATGACCCTGCCTGCCATCGTCAATGGGCTGGCCTGGCAGAGAGCAACAAAGCAACCGGCAGCCAGGGGCAAGACGTTACCTGGTGGCCGGCGCACAGTGGCCAGGCAGGGCAGCACAACCTGTGCGTGAAGGATCACTTGCCGCGTTCATTGCCATAACAACAAGCTGGGGCACAACGATGTCACTCAACAACAGGCTCACCGAGCACCTCAACCAAGGCACGGTTGGTTTTCCAACCGCACTGGCCAGCACCGTCGGGCTGATCATGGCCAGCCCCGTGATCCTCACCGCCACCATGGGCTTCGGCGTCGGTGGCAGCGCGTTTGCCGTAGCCATGGTGATCGCCGCGCTGATGATGCTGGCCCAGTCCACCACCTTTGCCGAAGCAGCGTCCATATTGCCCACCACCGGGTCGGTCTACGATTACATCAACTGTGGCATGGGCCGCTTCTTCGCCATTACTGGCACCCTGTCGGCCTACCTCATCGTGCATGTGTTCGCCGGTACCGCCGAAACGATTCTGTCGGGGGTCATGGCATTGGTGAACTTCGAGCACCTCAACACCCTGGCCGAGTCGGCGGGTGGTTCCTGGTTGCTGGGGGTAGGCTTCGTGATCGCGTTCGCGGTGCTCAACGCATTCGGCGTCAGTGCCTTCAGCCGTGCAGAAGTGATTCTTACCTTCGGCATGTGGACCACGCTGATGGTGTTCGGTGTGCTGGGGTTGATCGCCGCCCCGGCCGTGGAACTGCAAGGGCCGTTTGGCGCCTCCATGGTGGGCACCGACCTCATGACCATTTTGTCGCTGATCGGCATGGCCATGTTCATGTTTGTGGGCTGCGAGTTTGTGACCCCCCTTGCACCCGAGTTGCGTCGCTCGGCCTGGGTGCTGCCACGGGCCATGGCGCTGGGCCTGGTCGGTGTAGCCAGTTGCATGTTCATCTATGGCGCGGCCATGAAGCGCCAGGTCGAAAACGTGGTGATCGATGCCGCCACGGGCGTGCATCTGTTGGACACGCCCATGGCCATCCCGCGGTTTGCCGAACAGGTGATGGGTGATATCGGCCCGGTGTGGCTGGGCATCGGTTTTCTGTTCGCCGGTGCGGCAACCATCAACACCTTGATGGCCGGCGTGCCGCGCATCCTGTACGGAATGGCTCTCGACGGCGCGCTGCCGAAGGTGTTTACCTACCTGCACCCGCGTTTCAAAACCCCGTTGCTGTGCATTCTGGTGGTGGCGCTGATCCCGTGTGTGCATGCCTGGTACCTGGGTGGCAACCCCGACAACATCCTGCACCTGGTGCTGGCGGCAGTGTGCGCCTGGAGCACGGCTTACTTGCTGGTGACCCTGTCGGTGGTAATCCTGCGCATTCGTCGGCCCGACCTGCCACGTGCCTACCGTTCACCGTTGTTCCCGCTGCCGCAGATCGTGTCCAGCGCAGGTATCATCATCGGCATGCTGTTCATCACGCCGCCCGGGATGAACCCGGCAGACGTCTACGTGCCGTTTGCAGTGATGCTGGGGGGGACTGCAGCCTACGCCCTGTTCTGGTCGTTGTGCGTGCAAAAGGTAAACCCGTTCAAGCCTGCGCGGGTAGAGGACGTGCTCGAAAAGGAATTTGCCGCCGAACCCAACACCCTGTCGGAGCACTCGCAGCATGATCAGACATTTGCGTGAGCGCTGGCTGGCGCCGCGTGCGCCGGCAGGTTACCGCCCAGGGGTGACCCTGGGGCACCTGTTGCGCAACCTGGGCCCGCTGGAAATCCTGCAGGCCCAGGCGGGCACCGCGCAACTGCATTGCCCTCAGCAGCGCTGGCACGCTGAGGTGCATGAGTGCGTCGAGGCGCACCTGTTGATGCATGTGGTGACGTGCGAGTTCCGCCTGGAGGTGCCCGCCCTGCAACAGGGCGAGGTGCAGATGAAGCTGCGCCATACCGGAGCACTGCGCCGCACCGGCCTGGCCTGCGTGTATTCCGGTGGGGACAAGGCACTGTTCGCACGGGTGCGTGACCGGCTGGCGGCTGATGCAGCCCTGATGGCGGCACTGATGCCCCTGGACTTCAAGCGCCTGACGCTTTCGTGCCGGCGCGGCCAATGGCACCTGGCCCTTGAGCACATGGGGGCAAGCGAGGTGGTCAATCGCATGCCGGCCTTGCGCCGTTATATTCCAATCAGCGCGCAGCAGCGCGGGCATCTGCTCGCTTCCCTGACCAGCTTCAACCAGATACTCGTACACCTCTGATGCCCTTTGGCATGGCTGTTGCTCAGCTTCTTCGACCAATTGTGACAGTTGTATCGTCATTGTTAACATGTTATCAATGCCGTTATAACAATAAACTCGCGTCGAGGGCACCATGCAGACTCATCAACCCGAACACCAGGGCCTTGATCGCTGGACCACCGCCATGCAGAGCATCTGTGGCCGTTTCGAAACGCAGCTGGCTTGCAACCCTTCGTTGTTCATCGGCGACGTCTGCGCGCAGACCCGTGCCGGTTTGCCCGTCGCCTCCTTGCGGACCAATGCCGGCGTCATCCGCCGCCTTGGGAGCAACCCGGACGTGGATGATGACCAGCATTGTTTTCTGGTGTTGCAGCGCTCAGGGCATGCCACCGTCGAACAGGCAGGCCTGACCATCCAGCTGGCCCCTGGCGACCTGATGCTGATGGACTCGGTGGGGCGCTGCGAGATCAAGCCGGCGGGCCTGATCGAACATGTCTCGCTGGCGTTGTCCCGCGATCAGGTGTGCAAGCACGTGACCGGGCGGGACTGCCTGGTGGGCAAGATCTCTTCCAGCAATGCCTGCGGGCGAATGCTGCATGCCCTGATGGACCAGCTGTGCAAGGACGAGCGCGGCGACCAAGACAGCAGTCAGGGCGCAGCCCTGCAAGCAGCCTTCACGGCCTTGCTGGAGCCAGGTCTGGAGTTGGGGGAGGGCAGCCGGTACGGCGTTGAAGCGCTGGGTAGCCAAAACCTGCGCAGCTATGTGCAGAAGATGATCGATCAATCGTTGTCCCAGCCTGGGCTGACGCCGGCATCCCTGGCTGGCGGTCTGAACATTTCAGTGCGCCACCTGTATCGCCTGTTTGAAGAGGACGGGGACAGTGTCTGCCGGTACATTCAGCGTACCCGGCTCACCCGTAGCGCTGAAGACCTGGCCAACCCGTTCTTCAAGCGTGAGTCGATCACGGCCATCGCCTACAAGTGGGGCTTCACGGACTCAGCCCACTTCAGCCGGTCGTTCAAAAAGCAGTTCGACCAATCGCCGAAAGACTACAGGGCCACCGCCATGGGCCTCGCCATGCGCTAGGCTGCCCGGCTGCGCCATAAAAAAGGCCGCCAGGGCGCAAGGCGCTGGCGGCCGGCGCAGCAGGCCTGTGGTCAGGCGACGGCGAAGTAGTGCTTGACGAACGATTCGCTCAGGACCTCCCACAGCACCGGCGTGCCTTTGGTCACGAACCAGGCATCGCCTGCCTTCAGGCGGCTGACCTTGCCAGTGGATTCATCGGTCAGCTGGATTTCACCCGTTACCACCACCGCCTGCTCACTGAACGGGTACACCATGCGGAACTTGCCGCGCGTGGTGCCGAAGTAGGCGCTGCTGATGGCGTCGGTGGGGGCGCCGTGGGTCATCTTGCCGAAGGCTTTGACTTCGCCTTCGAGGATTTCCGAGCCCAGGTCGGCAACAGTGCCCCAGGCATCGAGTTCGGTCAGTTGGATGCCGTGTTGGGCAACAGTGAGGGTCATGGCAGTTCTCCAGTGGGTAAGGGATGGCTCAGCGGCGGCCGTTGAAATAGCCCGACAGCTGGTGCACGGTCTTGCCGGCAGTGAGCAGCAGCGGGCGGAAATGGTCTTTGCCCAGAATGCGGGCGTGCTTGACCGAGCTGATCAGGTCATAGCGCGAAGAGCCTTCATGCATCCCTTCGGCGAGGACCTTGCAAATGATGTGGCTGGGGGTAACCCCAAACCCCGAGTAACCTTGCACGTAAAACGCATTCGGGCGGTTACTGAGGGTGCCGATTTGCGGAAACAGGTTGGCACTGGTGGCCATCGGGCCGCCCCAGGCCAGGTCGATACGCACGTCCTTCAGGTAGGGGAAAATCTTCAGCATCAGCGCACGGTTCCAGCGCTTGAGGTCCAGCGGTACATGCTCGACAAACGGCGTGGCGGCACCGAACAGCAGGCGGTTTTCCCGAGTGACGCGGTAATAGTCGATCACCGGGCGTATGTCGCTGTAGGCGCCGCGGATGGGGCTGATGCGGTGCACCAATTCATCAGACAGCGGCTCGGTCATCATCTGGAAGGCATAGGTATTGATGGTACGTGCATGCAGCTCGGGCTCAAGCTTGTTCAGGAAACTGTCACACGCCCACAGCAGCTTGCTGGCACGCACCGAACCGCGCCCGGTGCGGACTTTTATGCGTTCGCCATAGGTCACTTCCAGGGCTGGGCTGTGCTCGAAGATACGTGCGCCGTGGCCGACCAGGGCCTTGGCTTCGCCGAGCAGCAGGTTGAGTGAGTGCACATGGCCCCCGCCCATGTGCAGCAAGGCGCTGGTATAGGCATCGCTGCCAATGATCTGCCTGACCTGCGCACCACCCAGAAAGCGGATTTCATCCTGGGTATTGATGGCCTTGAACTGTTTTTCCCAGGTACGCAGGGTTTGCTCCTGGCGCTTGTTGAAGCCCATGTAGCCGTAGCCGTGGCAGAAATCGGCGTCGATGTCATAACGGGCAATGCGTTGCTTGATGATGCTGGCGCCCAGCTCGCTGATTTCGAAGATCTCCTTCAAGCCCTGGTCGCCAACACTGCTGCGCACCTTCTCCAGGTCGTGCCCGATACCCGCCATGATCTGCCCGCCATTGCGGCCGGTACCCCCAAAGCCCAGGTAACGGGCTTCTAGCACCACGATGTTGGTGATGCCTTTTTCAGCCAGTTCCAGGGCTGTGTTGATGCCCGAAAAACCGCCGCCGATTACCACCATGTCGGCTTCGACGTCGCTTTCCAGGGTGGGAAAGCTGAGGTTGTACTTCTTGGTCGCGGTGTAATAGGTAGGGGTCTCGATGTTGATCATGACGCAGCCTGCTGTATTGGAATTGTGAAAGGGCCTGTGCCGTGGCAGTCCATGGGATACCATTGAGCACCTATCGATCGGTAGGCGTCTTGCCTGAGCGTGACACGCTTTATGACATGCCTGCCAAATCGGTGTGGAGCGTTGGGATTGACGAACGGGCCTTGCTCGAAGATCATGCTCGCTATGAACATGTTAACCAATATCCCTCGTTACCGCCGCTACGCCACCTCAAGCTGAGGCGGTCGTTGCTGCGTGCACGTCATCCGCCCGGGGCGGCTGGACGTGTGTCTTGCTCCTCGGGCCTTACTCAACCCAGGAGTTCTCATGAGCGACCCGCAACATGACCTGATCAGCTACCTGCAAGCCAGGGGCTTCATCCACCAGAGTACCGACCTGGAAGGCTTGCGCCTTCACCTGCAAGCGCAGCCGCGCACGTTCTACCTGGGCTTCGACGCCACCGCTGACAGCCTGCACGTCGGGCACCTTCAGGGGTTGATGCTGATGCGCTGGCTGCAGAAGGCCGGGCATACGCCGATACTGCTGATTGGCGGCGCCACAACCCGTATCGGCGACCCAAGCTTTCGCGATGAAAGCCGGCCCGTGCTGGATGAAGCACAGATTCAGGCCAACATTGCCGGTATCACCCGTACATTCGGCCGCTACCTGACCTTGGGGGAGGGCGCAGGCCGGGTAGTGGATAACGCCCAGTGGCTGGATGGCATTGGCTACTTGCAGTTCCTGGACCAGGTAGGGCGTTACTTCTCCATCAACCGTCTGTTGACCTTCGACTCGGTGCGCCAACGCCTGGACCGGGAGCATTCGCTGTCGTTTCTGGAGTTCGGCTACACCTTGCTCCAGGCCCATGACTTTACCGAGCTGGCCCGTCAGCATGATTGCACCTTGCAACTGGGCGGCGCCGACCAGTGGGCCAATATCATCAATGGTGTGGAACTGGGGCGCCGCCGTGATCAGCGGCAATTGTTCGGGCTGACCATGCCACTGCTGACCAACAGTGACGGCAAGAAGATGGGCAAATCGCTCAACGGCGCGGTCTGGCTCGATGAACGCCGCCTGCCCAGCTTTGATTTCTGGCAGTTCTGGCGCAATTGCGACGACCGCGACCTGCCGCGTTTCCTCGCCCTGTTCACCGAGCTGCCGTTGCAGCGTATCGCTGAACTTACCCAGGAGGGCGGCGCTGCGCTCAACCAGGCCAAGGCGCTGCTGGCCGATGAAGTCACTGCCCTGGCACATGGCCCGGCTGCCGCACTTGCCGCGCGCGAAGCCGCCGAGGCCGTGTACGGCCAAGGTGAAAGCGAAGGGCTGACAACCCACACCGTAGCCCGCAGTACGTTACAGGTACAGAGCCTGGCCGAGGTGCTGGTGCAGGCGGGGTTGCAGCCTTCCCGTGGCGCTGCCAGGCGGCTGGCAGAGGGCGGTGGGCTACGCCTCAATGGCCAGGTGGCTCGCTCGGTCGATGACCCGCTGCCACCAGGGCCACAACAGTGGCGGGTGAGCCTCGGCAAGAAACGCCATTACCAGTTGCTCGTGGAATAATTGGTTAATGTATTAATGAGCGCGTGCTGGCATACTCGCCAGCACGCTCCCATTGATGACCCTGACTCGCGCAATGACCACTCCACGCCCATCCCTCACCCTCACGCTGCTGCAGGCGCGTGAAGCTGCCATGGCGTTTTTCCGCCCGGCACTCAATGCCCACGACCTGACTGAACAGCAATGGCGTGTCATTCGTATCCTGCGCCAGCAGGGCGAACTGGAGAGCCATCAATTGGCAGACCTGGCTTGCATCCTCAAACCCAGCATGAGCGGTGTGCTCAAGCGGCTGGAGCGTGACGGTATCGTCTCACGGCGCAAGTCGAGCGAGGATCAGCGGCGTGTCTTCATCAGCCTGACCGTGAAAGGCCAACAGGCATTCATGTCGATGAGCGAGGAGATGAACCGCAATTACGAAAAAATCCTCCGCCAGTTCGGTGCAGACAAACTTCACGCCTTGATGCAGCTGCTGGACGAAATGAAGAAAATCAGCCCCTGAAATCCGCATCTGCCTGACGACTGTCAGCGGTTGATTGACAACGAGTCGTCGAGAATCTTCAGCAACGATGCGGCTCGCCGTGCGTATACGGCAGGGTTCGCGTACATCAGCTCCACATGCAGGCTGTCGATAATCCCCAGATAGGCGTCGGCATAGATCTCCAGGCGCGTGGTGTCGTCGGCTGCCCAGCTGTGGCGTGCCTGCAGCGCCTGTGTGAAGCCCTCGCGTATACCCTCCAGGTACTGTTCGAACCCGGAGGTGATGATCGGGCGGATATCTGCAGGCGGCAGAAATGCTGTGCGCAGGATGAACCTCAGGTTCTCCGACCCCTGATAGCGCTCAGCCAGCTGCAATACCAGCCAATGGCCAGGCGCTGCTTGACGGGTAGTTTCTTCCTGGAAGGCGCCCTCGACGAAGGCGGTTTCCACGGCCAGGGCACGCTGGAAGGCTTCTACGAACAAGGCATCCTTGTTGGCGAAATGGGCGTAGAGCGAGGCTTTGCGCATACCGGCCAACGTCGCGATTTCGTTCAGCGACGAAGCGTCGTAACCGTAGGTGGCGAAGTGGTCGACGGCTACGTCACAGACACGGGCTGCGGAAGGGGAAAGCGCTTTCAACGGTGTTACTCCATCAAGGGTGCGGGCAGGCCACTCGCGGTTGGCTCGGGATTGTGGTGCGCACCGCCGCAGGGGTCAATCGTTGTGGGCAGCGCGGCATGGCAATGCCATGGAAAGTACCATTTTCCCCCTGTAACGTGCATTTCTCGCCCACAGCCCCCGCCACATACTGAGCGCGTCTTCGAGACTGTTCGGCTACCCGACGCCGCATAACGGGTGGTCGCTGGTTATCCAATAATAAAGAGACCGTTCATGAAAAAGCCAAATCCTTTGCTGGAAGACCTGAAGGCCATCCTGCCGGCCATTGCCGAAAATGCCTTCAAGGCTGAACACGATCGCAGCGTTCCGGCAGAGAACATCGCCTTGCTCAAGGGCATCGGCATGCACCGCGCCTTCTTGCCCAAGCAGTTTGGGGGCATGGAAATTTCACTGCCGCAGTTCGCCGAGTGCGTGGCGGTGCTGGCGGGCGCGTGTGCCAGTACGGCCTGGGCCATGAGCCTGTTGTGCACCCACAGCCACCAGATGGCGATGTTCCCCGCGCAACTGCAGCAGGAAGTCTGGGGCCTGGACGCGGACGCTACAGCCAGCAGCAGCATTGCGCCGTTTGGCCGCACCGAAGAAGTGGAAGGTGGCGTGAAGTTCAGCGGCGAAATGGGCTGGAGCTCGGGCTGTGACCATGCCGAGTGGGCCATCATGGGCTTCCGTCGCCCCAACCACGAGGGCACACAGGATTACTGTTTCGCGGTACTGCCGCGCAGCGATTACCACATCCGTGACGACTGGTATGCCGTGGGCATGCGCGGCAGTGGCAGCAAGACCCTGATCGTGCGCGATGCCTTCGTGCCCGAACACCGTATCCAGAAAGCCAAGGACATGATGGAAGGCAAGTCTGCGGGCTTTGGCCTTTACCCGGACAGCAAGATTTTCTATGCGCCGTACCGGCCGTATTTTGCCAGCGGGTTCTCGACCATCAGCCTGGGCATCGCCGAGCGTATGCTCGAGGTATTCCGCGAGAAAACCCGCAACCGGGTGCGGGCGTACACCGGTGTTGCGGTTGGCGCTGCCACGCCGGCCCTGATGCGCCTGGCCGAATCCACCCATCAAGTGGCTGCCGCGCGGGCATTGCTGGAAAAGAGCTGGGATGAAATCGCCCAGTACAGCGAGCGTCACGAGTACCCCTCGCGGGCAACCCTGGCGTTCTGGCGTACCAACCAGGGCTACGCAGTGAAGATGTGCATCCAGGCGGTTGATCGCCTGATGGAGGCCGCTGGCGGTGGCGCGTGGTTCGAAAGCAACGAAATGCAACGGCTGTTCCGTGATTCGCATATGACCGGCGCCCACGCCTACACCGACTACGACGTTTGCGCGCAGATTCTTGGCCGCGAACTGATGGGCCTGGAGCCTGACCCGACGATGGTCTGAGCGCGTTCGCTCACCCCTGGAAAACAATCACAACAATATCAACGGCGGGCCTGCATGGCCTGCTTGGGAGTCTTGCATGTCCAATTCAACCCCTGCCACCGAGTTCGATACACGAGCCTTTCGTCGCGCCTTGGGCAATTTTGCCACCGGTGTGACCGTGGTCACTGCCGCCGGCCCCAGCGGTCGCAAGGTGGGCGTCACGGCCAACAGCTTCAATTCGGTATCGCTGGACCCTGCACTCATTCTGTGGAGCATCGACAAACGCTCCACCAGCCATGAGGTGTTCGAAGAGGCGTCCCACTTTGCCGTGAACGTGCTGGCTGCCGATCAGGTCGACCTGTCCAATACTTTTGCGCGCCCAAAAGAAGACCGTTTCGCGGGCATCGACCATGAACCCGGTGCCGGTGGTGCGCCGCTGTTCAGCGACTGCGCAGCGCGCTTCCAGTGCGAGAAGTTCCAGCAACTGGACGGTGGCGATCACTGGATTATGGTTGGCAAGGTGGTGGCTTTCGACGATTGTGGCCGCTCGCCGCTGTTGTATCACCAGGGCGCCTACTCTATGGTGCTGCCCCACACGCGCATGACCCAGCGGGCAGAGGGGCAGGCCCCAAGCAGCCACTTCCAGGGCCGTCTGCAGCATAACCTGTACTACCTGATGACCCAGGCCCTGCGCGCCTATCAGGCGGACTACCAGCCACGCCAGCTGTGCACCGGCCTGCGCACCAGCGAAGCACGGATGCTGATGGTGTTGGAGAACGACGCCGGGCTTAGCCTGAACGATCTGCAGCGTGAGGTGGCGATGCCTGCGCGGGAGATCGAAGAAGCCGTAGCCAATCTGAAGCGCAAGGGCCTGATCGCCGATGACGAAGGCCGTGTGCGTTTATCGGTGAAGGGAGTGGATGAAACCGAAGCGTTGTGGGGTATCGCCCAAGCGCAGCAGGACAAGGTGTTCAGCCAGTTCACTGTTGAGCAGTTGGACACGTTCAAGGCTGTACTCAAAGCCATTATTCGGGTGTAGGTGTGGCCTGCGCTACCTGACACCGTTGCCCAAAGCCCAGCCTCTGCTGCGGCCGGTGCTGGATTAGAGCACCGGCCGTAGCCGTCAGTCCAGCAACTGCGCCACGCCCTGGTCCTCGCCCAGAAACCCGCCACTCTGATGCTGCCACAAGCGCGCATAGACGCCGTTTTTGGCCAACAGCTGCGCGTGGGTGCCTTGCTCGATGATGCGCCCGTCGTCCATCACGATCAGCCGGTCCATGGCCGCGATGGTCGACAGCCGGTGGGCGATGGCGATCACGGTCTTGCCTTCCATCATTTCGTCCAGGCTCTCCTGGATTGCCACCTCCACCTCCGAGTCCAGCGCGCTGGTGGCCTCGTCGAGCAGCAGAATAGGCGCGTTCTTCAACATGACCCGGGCAATGGCGATGCGTTGGCGCTGGCCGCCGGACAGCTTGATGCCGCGTTCGCCCACCAGGGTGTCGTAGCCGCTGTGCCCCTGGCGGTCGCTGAGCTGGCTGATGAAGCCGTCGGCCTGGGCGTTGGCGGCGGCAGCGCGGATCTGCGCATCACTGGCGTCCGGGCGGCCATACGCGATGTTGTCACGGATGGAGCGGTGCAGCAGCGAGGTGTCCTGGGTGACCATGCCGATGGCGCTGCGCAGGCTGTCCTGGGTGACCTTCGCCACATTCTGCCCATCGATGCGGATCTCACCGCTGTCCACATCGTAGAAGCGCAGCAGCAAGTTGATGAGCGTGGACTTGCCGGCCCCGGAACGGCCCACCAGGCCGACCTTTTCGCCAGGCTTGATCTGCAGGCTGAGGTCGGTCAGCACCTGGCGCTCGCCGTTGTAGTTGAAGCTGACCTTGTCGAACGTGACGGCGCCACCGCGGGTGACCAGTTCGCCTGCGCCGGGTGCGTCCTGCACCTTGGGGCCGCGGGTGAGGGTAGCCATGCCATCCTGCACCGTGCCGATGTTCTCGAACAGCGAGGTCATCTGCCACATGATCCAGTGAGACATGCCGTTGATTCGCAACGCCATGGCGGTAATGGCCGCGACGGCGCCAGTGCCTACCTGGCCCTGGTGCCACAGCCACAGTGCGTAGCCGCCGGCGCCAAAAATCAGCCCCACCACCAGTGCCTGGTTGACGATCTCGAACTGGCTCACCAGGCGCATCTGGCGGAAACCGGTCTGTTTGAAATCCTCCATGGCAGCACGGGCGAAATGCGCCTCGCGCTTGGAGTGGGAGAACAGCTTGACGGTGGTGATGTTGGTGTAGGCGTCCGATACCCGCCCGGTCATGGACGAGCGGGCGTTGGCCTGCTCTTGGCCGACCTTGCCCAGGCGTGGCACGAAATACAGCATCGCCAGCCCGAACAAGGCCACCCAGGCGATGAAGGGCAGCATCAGCTTCAGGTCAAAGCCCCCGGCCAGGGCGATGATGGCGATGAAGTACACGCCGATGCCAGGCAGAATCTCGATTACAGTAAACAGCACTTCGCGCACGGCCAGTGCGGTCTGCATCACCTTGGTGGTGACCCGGCCGGAGAACTCGTCAGAAAAGAACGACAGGCTCTGGCGCAGCATCAGCCGGTGGAAGTCCCAGCGCAGGCGTAGCGGCAGGTTGATAGCCAACACCTGGTGCTGGACCATGGTGCGCAGGGCCACCAGCACGATGCTGATCACCAGCACGCTGCCGATGCCCCACAGCACCTGGCTTTCTTGTGGGCCAGTGGTATCACCGGCCTTCCAGGCCGACAACAGGTCGACCACCTGGCCCAGGAACGAGAACAACCAGGCTTCGTAGATCGACACCCCCGCGCTCAACAGCGCCAGTGCCAGGATGTAGCCGCGGGCGCCGCGGGTGCAGGCCCACATGAAGCGCAACAAGCCCATCGGTGGTGGCGGTGCTTCGTCGGGAGGGAAAGGGTCGAGCCGGCGCTCAAACATATGCAGCATGCAGTGTCTCCGGAAATCAGGGTTCGCTTGGCGGGCCACCATACAGCAGTTGGGCCGGTTCGCCTTCAGGTAGACAGGCGCGAGGGCGATCCGATCCAATCTTCGGCGGCCGAGGCACACCGCGTGATGGCAACCAAGGGCATGACGTGATTGTTGTGGTGGCTCGCAGATCGAGCGCCGCCCGCGCGGCGCATCGCGAGCTGCGCTCGCTCCTACGT
>NZ_JACVVF010000062.1:0-20954 GCF_016648095.1 Pseudomonas sp. S32 | reverse complement strand
CGAGCAAAGCTCGCGATGCGCCGCGCGGGCGGCGCTCGATCTCATAGGCGCTGCACCTGTAACGACGAACACCTCGCAGCCCTCACCCGATTCGATGCCGAGCCTGCATCCATCACGTCGCGCATCGCAAACAAGCTCCCCCCCTACAACCCCTCCAACTCCGCCATCAAATCACTCAGCCGATCAACCTTGTCCTCATCCAGCGCACTGCCCTGCAGCCCCTCCACATACACCGCCAGTTCCTCCACCGTGCTGCACTCGAACATCGCCCGTAGCGGCACGTTCAGTTGCAGCTGCTTCTGCACCCGGGAGGCGATCTGCGTGGCCAGCAGGGAATGCCCGCCCAGCTCGAAGAAGTTGTCGTGCACACCCACCCGCTCGGCCTTGAGTACATCGGCCCAGATGCCGGCCAGGGTCTCCTCCAGTGCGGTACGGGGTGGCTGGTAGGCCTGGCTGTGCTGGCCGCCGATTTCGATGGCTGGCAGGGCCTTGCGGTCCAGCTTGCCGTTGGCGTTGTGCGGCAAGCTGTCGAACCAGGCCCAGTGCAACGGCACCATGTATTCCGGCAGTTCCGCGCGCAGCCGTTGCTTGATCTGCTCCAGCAGTGCGCCATCCCCGGTCACACCCTGATGGGCCACCAGGTAGCCCACCAAGTGCTTGCCGTTGACACCCTCCTGCACCGCCACTGCGGCATCACGCAAGGATGCCTGTTCGTGCAGGCGCGCTTCGATTTCGCCCAGTTCGATGCGGTAACCGCGGATCTTCACCTGATGGTCGATACGCCCAACGTACTCCAGCACCCCGTCTGCACGCCGCCGCGCCAGGTCACCGGTGCGGTACAGCCGCTCACCCGGTGCCCCGTAGGGGTGCGGGATGAAGGCCAGGGCCGTGCGCACCGGGTCGCTGACGTAACCACGCCCCACACCGGTGCCGGCTACGCACAGTTCCCCCACCGCCCCCAGTGGCACCAGGGTCTGTTCGTCGCCAAACAGGTACAGACGGTTGTTGTCGGTCGGCGTGCCGATAGGCAGGTAGGTGCCACGGGTAGACGCGGCATCGACGCGGAAGAACGCCACGTCATCCGAACACTCAGCAGGGCCGTAGGCATTCACCAGCCCGATATGCGGGTAACGTTGCAGCCACTGCGCGGCCAGCTCCGGCGGCATGGCCTCGCCCGTCGGCAGCATCCAGCGTAGGCCGTCCAGGGCCTGGTGTTCGTTCGCCAACATGCCCTGGATCAGCGAAGGCACGCTCTCCAGCACCGTAATGCCGGTGGCTTGCACATGGGCCAAAAGGCCCTGGGGATCATGGGCAATGGCATTGGGCACGATCTGCACCGTGGCACCGAACAACGGGGCGGCGAGGAACTGCCACACCGAAATATCGAAGCTTTGCGACGCCGTCTGGGCGATCACGTCCCGCTGGCTCAGCTCAAGGTAAGGCACTTTGCTCAGCTGGTTGTTGAGCATGCCGCGCTGCTCCACCATCACACCCTTCGGCAGCCCGGTGGAGCCAGAGGTGTAGATGACGTAGGCCAGGTTGTCCGGCCCGCTGTAGATCCCCGGGTTATGACTGGCTACCTGGCTGGCCTGGATGTCCTCCCACACCAGCAACTGCACCTGCCCTTGCAGGCTGCCCAGCAATTGCCGGGCCTGTTCGGCACAGGCCGCTGTGCACACCAGCACCGGGGTGCTGCTGAGCGCGATGATGCCTTGCAGGCGTGCGCTTGGCAGGCCCGGGTCGAGCGGCAGGTAACCGGCACCCGCCTTGAAGCTGCCGACGATCATGCCCAGCAGCGGCAACCCGCGCTCGGCCAGCAGGGCCACCGGCTGGTCCAGCTGCACCCCGGCGGCAACCAGGGCGTGGCCCAGGCGGTTGGCCGCCAGGTTGAGCCCGGCGTAATCGTAGGAGGCCTCTTGGCAGCGGGCCACGGTACGCTGTGGGTGTGCGGCCACCTGGGCCTCGAACTGCGCGATGTAGCTGTGCTCCAGTGGGTAGTGGTGCGCAGTCCGGTTGCAGTCGTCCAGCAGGTAGCGCTGCTCTTCGGCGCCCAGCAGCGGCAGCTCGCTCACCTCACCGTCGAAGCCTTGCACCAGCGCCAGCAACAGGCGCTTGAACTCGGCCAGCAGGCGCTCGACCGTTGGGTAGTCGAAGTAACGCTGGTCGAACGACAGGTGCAGGCCCAGGTCGTCGCCGGGGTAGCACACCGCCGTCAGGGGGAAGTTGGTGTGGGTACGGCCCGAATCGGAGCTGGCATTCAGGTGCTGGGCGTGGTCGAGCACGGCGGTTTCCACCGGGGCGTTCTCGAACACGAACAGGCTGTCGAACAACGGCTGGCCCTTGGGCAGCTCGCTGCATTCCTGGATCGCCACCAGCGGCAGGTACTCGTATTCGCGCAGCTCCATGTTGCTTTGCAGCAGGCCCTGCAACCACTGGCGCACACTGCAGCGCTCACCCGGGAGCGGCAGGCACACCCGCAGGGCGACGCTGTTGATGAACAGGCCCACGGTGCGTTGCATCTGTGGCATGCTCACCGGCCGACCGGCAACGGTCACCCCGAAGGCTACGTCACGCTCGCCGCTGTAGCGTGCCAGCACCAGGGCCCAGGCCGCCTGGGCGAAGGTGTTGACGGTGAGCTGATGGGCCTGTGCCAGCTCACGCAGGCGCACACCCTCGCTGGCGTGCAGGCGGGTGTAGCAATCACCGACCACCATGCCGCTGCCGGCGTGGTCATGGCGCAGCGGGCGGTCGCTGGGGATGGCGGTTGCGCGCTCAAAGCCGGCCAAGTTGGCCTGCCACCAGGTGCGGGCATCCTCCAGGCCCTGGCGTTGCAGCCAGCCAATGTAGTCGCGATAGCGCGGTGGCACCGGCAACTGCGCCGGGCGGCCTTCGCCCAGCGCCTGGTAGACCTCGAAGAAGTCGTTCATCAACAGCGAGCGACACCAGGCATCGATGAGGATGTGGTGGTTGCTCATCATGAACCAGTAGCGCTCGTTCGCCACCCGCACCAGGCGCAGATGGAAGGGCGCTTCACGCAGCAGTTCGAAGCCGGCCTCGCGCTCCTGCTTGTGCAGTGCCTGCAGGCGGGCTTCCTGGGCGGTGTCGTCAAGGCCGCGCCAGTCCTGGTAATCCACGGGCAGGTTGCCCGGTTTATGGATGATCTGCAGCATGGCCTCGCCGCTGTTCCAGCTGAACGAAGCACGCAGCGCTTCGTGGCGCGCCACCACCGCCTGCCAGGCCTGGGCGAACCGCTGCGGGTCCAGGCCGCTGTTGATGCGGTAGCGGTCCTGCATGTAGTAAAGGCCGGTGCCGGGCTCCAGCAGGGTGTGCAGCAGCATGCCTTCCTGCATCGGGGTCAGGGGGTAGACGTCCTCGATCTGCGCAGCCGGTACCGGCAAGGCGTCGATCTGCTCCTGGGTCAGGTGCGCCAGGGGGAAGTCCGACGGGGTGAAGCTGCCATTGCCATCGACCAGGCAGTGGGCCACCAGTGCCAGCAGCTCCTGCCGATAGGCTTCGGCCAGGCAGGCGATGGTTGCAGGGTCATAGCGTTCGGCACTGAACGTCCAGCGCAGTTGCAGGGCGCCGCCATACACCTGCCCGTCCACGCTCAGCCAGTTGGGCAATGGCGCTTCCGGGTCATGGGCCTGGCCGGCCGGTGCCTGCAGTGGCTCGAACAGCGCCGCGCCGTCGAACTGCTGGTCGAACTGCCCCAGGTAGTTGAAGGTGATCCGCGCCTGCGGCAAGGCCGCCATCTGTTCACGCCCGGCCTCATCGCCCAGGTAACGCAGCACACCGTAGCCCAGGCCCTTGTGGGGCACCTGGCGCAGTTGCTCCTTGATACGCTTGATAGAACCGGCGCGCGCAGCGTCGTCATTTCCCGGCAACGGACGCAGGCTCAGCGGGTAGGCGTTGGTGAACCAGCCGACGCTGCGGGTCAGGTCCATGTCTTCGAACAGCCCGTCACGGCCATGGCCTTCGAGCTGCACCAGCACTTCCTGGTCGCCGCTCCAGCCGCACAGGGCCCGCGCCAGTGCCGTCAGCAGCAGGTCGTTGACCTGGGTGTGGTAGGCCGCCGGCGCTTGCTGCAGCAGTTGCCGGGTCTGCTCCACGTCAAGGCCGATGGCCAGGGTGTGGGCGTGGCGGTGCAGGTTGCCGCCCTGGGGGTGGTCGCAGGGCAGTTCGCGGCGCACGCCACCCAGTTGGCCTTGCCACCAGCCCAGCTCGTCGCGCAGCGAATCGCTGCCAGCGTAATTCGCTAGGCGGGCCGCCCAGTCGCCCTGGGTGTGGGTCTTGGCCGGCAGCGGCTGGTTGCGGTACAGCGCCTGCAGGTCTTCGAGCAATACCCGCCACGACACGCCGTCGACCACCAGGTGGTGGATGGCCAGCAACAAGCGCTGAGCACCCTGCCCGTCGCTGACCAGCAAGGCACGCAGCAACGGCCCGCGCTCCAGGTGCAGGCTGCGCTGCACGTCGGTGTACAGCGCCTGGCAGTCGGCAAAGTCCGCGACCGTGGCGGTCCACAGCAGTTGCTCAGCAGCAGGCGGGGCATACTCGGCCTGCACGCGGCCATGGGCCTGGACGAAGCGCAGGCGCAGGCTGTCGTGGTGCTGCACCAGGGCTTCCAGAGCCTGCCCCAGCACTGTTTCATCCAGCGGCTGACGCGCCTGCAGCAAGACGGCCTGGTTCCAGTGCTGCGGCTGCGGCACATCGCTGTCGAAGAACCAGTGCTGGATGGGTGTGAGGCCGGTCTGGCCCGTGCGCTGGCCCTGCTCGATGGCGCTGGCCGTATCGCTGCGCTGTACCACGGCGGCCAAGGTCTGGATGGTCTGGTGCTGGAACAGGTCACGCGGGCTGAACTGCAAACCGGCCTGACGGGCGCGGCTGACCACCTGGATCGACAGGATCGAGTCGCCACCCAGCTCGAAGAAGTTGTCGTTCACGCCCACCTGGGCAAGGTTGAGCACATCGGCCCACACCTGCGCCAGCTGCGCTTCCACTTCGTTACCCGGTGCCTGGTAGTGCTGGCGGGCCTGCTCCAGGTCCGGCAGGGGCAAGGCGCGGCGGTCGAGCTTGCCGTTACCCGTCAGCGGCAGGCTGCCGAGCAGCACCAGGTGCGCCGGGACCATATAGTCGGGCAGGTGCTGGCGGGCATCGGCCTTCAGCGCCTCGCGCAGCCGGGCCTGGGCCTCGCTGGTGGCGCTTGCCTGCTGGCACACCAGGTAGCCAACCAGTTGCCGGCCACCCGGCAAGTCCAGTGCCAGTACCACGGCCTCTTCCACATCGGCATGGGCCTGCAGGCGGCTTTCGATTTCACCCAGTTCGATACGGAAGCCGCGAATCTTCACCTGCTGGTCGGCACGGCCAACGTACTCCACCAGGCCATCCACGCCCAGGCGCACCAGGTCGCCCGTACGGTACAGGCGGCCACCTTCCGTGCTAAACGGGTCGGCGACAAAGCGCTCGGCGCTCAGGCCAGGGCGGTCGTGATAACCCTGGGCCAGGCCCGCCCCGCCCACATACAGCTCGCCTATGCCGCCTTGGGGCAACAGGGCCAGGTCTTCGTCCAGGATGTAAGCGGTGCGGTTACCAATGACGCGCCCGATCGGTACGCTGCCCAGGTCTGCCGCCAGCACCTCGGGCGCCAGGCAGGCCAGTGGCATGACCACGGTTTCGGTGGGGCCATAGGCGTTGAAGCACTGCTGCGGCGCGAAGGCCTGGCGGATGCGCTGCAGGTGCTCGCCGGTCAGCGCTTCACCCCCGGTGATCACCAGCCGTACCGGCAGTTGCTCGCCCTGCGCACCCAGATACTGGGCCAGCTGGCTGCCGTAGCTCGGGGTAAAGCCAAGAATGCTCACCTGCTGCTCGCGCACCAGCTGGCAGATCTCCTGCGCGCCCCACTGCCCCTGGGCCCGCAGCACCACGCGGGCCCCGCACAGCAGTGGCACCCACAGGCGCTCGCTGGCCGCATCGAAGTTGATCGAATAGAAGTGCAGTTCGCAGTCATCACTGCGCATGCCGAACGCGGCGATCACCGCCTGGCAGTGCATGGCGAACTCGCCATGGCTGACCACTACGCCCTTGGGCTTGCCGGTGGAGCCGGAGGTGTAGATCAGGTAGGCCTGGTGCTGCGGCAGGCTGACGTTATCCAGCGGCGCATCACTGAAGGCTGCCAGGCTGGCGGCATCGTCCTCGAGGCACCAGCGGGCGACGCCCTCCGGCAGGTCGCCCAATGTGGCCAACAACGCACGCTGACTGAGCAGCAGGCCGATGCGGCTGTCCTCGATCATGTAGCGCAGGCGGTCGAGCGGGTACTCCGGGTCGAGGGGTACGTAGGCGCCGCCGGCCTTGAGGATGGCCAACAGGCCAATGACCATTTCCAGCGAACGCTCCAGGGCCAGGCCCACACGTACCTGCGGCCCCACGCCGCGCTCGCGCAGGGCGCGAGCCAGGCGGTTGGCACGCTGGTCGAGTTCGGCGTAGCTCAGGTGCTGGCCGGCAAAGGTCAGGGCGCCCGCCTGGGGCGTGCGCGCAGCCTGGGCGGCGAACAGGCCGTGCAGGGTCTGGCCCAGGTTGAAGCCCTGCTCGCCCTGCAACTGCCCGGTCAGCGCCTGTTGCTCGGCGCTGGTCAGCATCGGCAATTGGCACAGGCGTTGTTGCGGGTCGTCGAGCAGGCCCACCAGCAACTGCTGCCAGTGCTCGGCCATGCGCGCAATGCGCGGCTCATCGAACAGGTCGCAGCTGTAGGTGAGGCAGCAGCCCAGACGGCCGTCGAGGTCAGTGACCTCCAGGTACAGGTCGAACTTGGTGGCACTGGCGTCGTTGACCAGGTAGTCCACCTGCATGCCGGCCAAGGTGCGGCTTTGCTGGAAGGCCCAGCGCTGCACGTTGCACATGACCTGGAACAACGGGTTGTAGGCGCTGCTGCGGGGCGGCTGCAAGGCCTCCACCAACTGGTCGAACGGCAGGTCCTGGTGCGACTGGCCCTCGATGGCGGCCTGGCGCACCTGCTCCAGCAGCGCACTGGCAGTCATCTGGCCATCCAGTTGGCAGCGCAGCACCTGGGTGTTGAGGAAGGCCCCGATCAGGCCTTCGCTTTCCGGGCGGATGCGGTTGGCCACCGGGGCACCGATGCGCAGGTCACGCTGGCCGCTGTAGCGGTGCAACAGGGCCGCCAGGGTGGCGGTCATGGTCATGAACAGGGTCAGGCCGCGCTGGGTATTGAAGGCATGTACGCGGCTTACCAGGGCCGGCGCCAGCTCGAAACGGTACAGCGCGCCCCGGTGGCTCTGCACGGCGGGCCGTGGGCGGTCGGCGGGCAGTGCCAGCACAGGGTGCTCGTCGCCCAGGCGCTGTTGCCAATAGGCGAGCTGACGGGCGCCCTCGCCGCTGTCCAGCCACTGGCGCTGCCACACGCTGTAGTCCAGGTACTGCACGGGCAGCGGTGCCAGTGGCGAGTCGCGGTCATCGACAAAGGCCTCGTACAGCTCGCCCAGTTCGCGGGCGAAGATGTCCATGGCCCAGCCTTCGGTGACGATGTGGTGCAGGGTGAGCACGAAGAAATGCTCACGCTCGCCGGCTTTCACCAGGCAGGCGCGTAGCAGCGGGCCGCGCTCCAGGTCGAACGGCTGGTGGGCCTGGTCATCGGCCAGTTGCTGCAGGCGTTGCTGGCAAGTGTCGGCGGGCAAGGCGCTGAAGTCCTGCCAGTGCAGCTGCAGGCGGGTGTCTGCCGCCACGCATTGGTAGGGCACGCCATCAATGCTGGGGAAGGTGGTACGCAAGGTTTCGTGGCGCACCAGCAGCGCCTGCAGCGCCCGTTCGAAAGCATCCACATGCAAGGTGCCGCGCAGGCGAGCCATGCCGCCGACGTTGTAGGCCGGGCTGCCCGGCTCCATCTGCCAGAGGAACCACATGCGCTGCTGGGAAGACGACAGCGGCACGGCCTGGTGGCGGTCCACACGGGCGATTTGCCCTTGCAGATTGCGTTCACCTGCTGCCTGGATACGCGCGATTTCGGCGCAGAACGCCCCCAGTTCGCTGGCGTCGAACAACGCCTTGAGCGGCAGTTCCACATCGCAGGCCTGGCGCGTGCGCGAGACGATCTGGGTGGCCAGCAGCGAGTGCCCGCCGAGGGCGAAGAAGTCGTCCTGCAGGCCAACGCGCGGCAGGTTCAGCACCTCGCGCCAGATGGCGGCGACTGTTTGCTGCAGCGCCGTCTGCGGCTCGACGTGTTCGCGCTGCTGCCACACCGGGGCCGGCAACGCCTTGCGGTCGACCTTGCCGCTAGGGCCCACGGGCATCTGCGCCAGGGGCACGAGCTGCGCCGGCACCATATAGGCGGGCAGTTGCGCTGCCAGCACGTTCAACAGGTCGGCTGGCTGCGCACTGCCGCTGTAGTAGCCCACCAGTTGCGCGCCTACGGCGTCCTGGTGAATGAGCACCAAGGCCTGCTCGACGCCGGCCTGCGCCAGCAGGCACGCCTGCACTTCCTCAGGCTCCACGCGGAAACCCCGCACCTTTACCTGGTGGTCCAGGCGGCCGAGGTATTCCAGCGCTTCGAGCTGCGGCTGCCAGCGGGCGCGGTCACCGCTGCGGTACAGCCGCTCGCCATGGCCATCGGGCTGGGGCACGAAGCGCTCGGCGGTCAGGCCTGGGCGGTTCAGGTAGCCACGGGCCAGGCCCGCGCCACCGAGGTACAGCTCACCCGGCACGCC
Organism: Pseudomonas sp. S32; assembly: GCF_016648095.1. NCBI lineage: Bacteria > Pseudomonadati > Pseudomonadota > Gammaproteobacteria > Pseudomonadales > Pseudomonadaceae > Pseudomonas > Pseudomonas sp. S32. The sequence continues at coordinate 12,243 of NZ_JACVVF010000062.1, read as the reverse complement.
GGGGGTGGTCAGTTCGAGTTCGTCGTCCAGTACCCGGCACTGCACATTGCCCAGCGGGCGACCGATGGGCGAGCGGTCGCCATCGGCCATTTGGCAGTGCCAGTGGGTGACGTTGATGGCGGTTTCGGTCGGGCCGTAGCGGTTGTGCAGTTGCACCTGCGGCAGCACCTGCAGCACGCGGTCACGCAATGCGGCGGGCAACGCTTCACCACCGGAGAACACCCGGCGCAGGCTGGTGCAGCCGGCCGCCTCGGGCTCCTGGGCAAACACCTGCAGCAGGGGCGGTACGAAGTGCAGCGTGGTCACAGCATGGGCCTGGACCAGGGCAGCGATGCGCTGCGGGTCGCGGTGCTCACCGGGGCCGGCGAGCACCAGCCGGCAACCGGTGACCAGCGGCCAGAAGCACTCCCACACCGACACGTCGAAGCTGATCGGTGCTTTTTGCAGAAGCACGTCGCTGTCGTCCAGGCCGTAGGTAGCCTGCATCCACTTCAGCCGCTCGGCCAGCGCCCCATGGGTATTGCCCACGCCTTTGGGCTGGCCGGTGGAGCCGGAGGTGTAGATCACATAGGCCAGGTTGTCGGCTTCCAGGTGCAGGCCCGGGGCCTGGCTGGGCCAACTGTCGAGGTGCAGTTGATCAAGCGCGATCACACTCACGCCGTCGACCTGGGGCAGGTTGTGCAGTGTATTGCTGTGGCTGAGCAGCAGGCTGGCCTGGCAATCCCTGAGCATGTAGGCCAGGCGTTCGGCCGGGTAATCCACATCCAGCGGCACATAGGCACCACCGGCCTTGATAATGGCCAGCAGACCCACCAGCAACTGCGGCGAGCGCTCCACGGCAATGGCCACGCACGTATCGGGGCCCACACCCTTGTCGCGCAGGTAATGGGCCAGGCGGTTAGCCTGCTGGTGCAGTTCGGCATAGCCGAGGCTGCCCCCCTCCCAGGCCAGCGCCACGCGCTGCGGGTGAAGCCGGGCCTGCTCGTTGAGCTGCTCCACCAGCAGGCGCTGGGGCGCAGGTGCCGGGGCCTGGCCCCAGCCCAGCAACTGCGCACGGGCCGCCTCGCTCAACAGCTGCACGTCGCCCACCGGGCGTTGCGGGTTGGCGCACACCTGCTCGAACAGGGCCAGCAAATGCTCGGCCAAACGCTGGACAGTGCTGGCCTCGAACAGCTCGCTGGCATAGTCGAACGCCAGGCTCAGGCGGCCCTGGTGGTCTTCCTCGCTGTGCAGCTGCAGGTCGAACTTGGCTTCACGGCTGTGCCAGGGCAGTTCCTCGGCCAGCAGCCCGGGCAGGCGGCGCAAGGCCGACAGGTCGCGTTGCTGGTGGTTGAACATGACCTGGAACAGGCCCAGCTCGCGGGCATCGGGCAACGCCTCCAGCAGCTGTTCGAACGGCAGGTCCTGGTTGGCCTGGGCCTCGACGCTGGCCTGGCGCACCTGGGCCAGCAACTGGGTGAACGGCAACCGCCCATCGACGTGCGCACGCAGTACCTGGGTGTTGATGAAGAACCCCACCAACCCCTGGGTTTCCAGGCGCGGGCGGTTGGCGTTGGGGATGCCTACGCGGATGTCAGCCTGGCCGCTGTAGCGGTACAGCAACGCCTGCCAGCCCGCGAGCAGCACCATGAACAGGCTGGCCTGCTGCTCACTGGCCAGGCGCTTGAGGGCTTCGGTGAGGCGCGTGGGCACCTTGACCTGCAAGCGCGCGGCAAGGTGCTCACGCTGGCGGCTGCGGGGGTGATCGGTGCACAGGTCCAGCGCGGGCAATTCGCCTGCCAGGTGCGCCTGCCAGTACGCCAGCTGGCGCTCGGCCACACCGCTGGCCAGCCACGCTCGCTGCCAGGTGCCATAGTCGGCATAGCCCAGGGTCAGCGGCGCCAGCTTGGCCTCCAGGCCCTGGCAACTGGCCGCGTACAAGCGGGCCAGTTCGTCCAGCAGAATGTTCAGCGACCAGCCGTCAGCGACGATGTGGTGCAGGGTTACCCAGAGCTGGTGGTGTTCATCGTCCAGACGCGCCAGGGTGATGCGCAGCAGCGGGCCCTGGGTCAGGTCGAACGGCTGGCGGGCTTCGGTTTCACGCTGCTGGGTGACCTGATCGCCAGGCAGCCCATCAAGGTCAAGGTGCTGCAGGGTCAGCGGCTGGGCGGGCAGGATGTGCTGCAGCGGCTGGCCGCCTGCCTCGCTGAATACCGTGCGCAGGGACTCGTGGCGTTCCACCAGCGCCTGCAGTGCAGCCTGCAGTGCGTGCTCATCGAGCTCGCCCCGCAGCACCAGCCCGGCCGGAATGTTGTAGGCCGCCGACTGGGGTTGCAGTTGCCACAGCAGCCACAGGCGGTTCTGGGCCAGCGACTGGGGCAGCGGTTGTTCACGTTGCACTGTGCCGATGGCAGCCGCCTGGGGCAGCCCTTGCGCGACAATAGCTGCCACTGCGCGGGTGTAATCGGCCAGCACCGGCGCCTCGAACAGGGTACGAAGGCTCAGGTCGATGCCCAGCTCGTCGGCCAGCCGTGCAGTGGCCTGGGTGGCGGCGATGGAGTTGCCGCCCAGCAGCAGGAAGTGGTCGTCGGCGGCCGCCGTCTCGACGTTGAGAACGTCCCGCCAGACCTGGGCGATACGCGCTTGCAGGGCATCGCCGCTCAGGGTTGTGCCGGCCTCTGAACGCTGCTGCGGGAAGCGGGCGTAGCAATCCAGGCTGCCCTCCTCCATGCGCAGGCGGCAGGCTGAGCGTTGCAGCTTGCCACTGGAGGTCTTGGGCAGCGCCCCAGGGTTCAGCAGCAGCACCACGGCAGGTGCCTGACGGCAGGCATCGGCGATCACCTGGCGCAGGGTGGTGATCAGCGCCTGGGGGTCTATCGCCTTCTGCACATTGCGGCTGACCTCCACCGCCACACCAATGCCCTCTTCGCCCTGGTGCTCCACGCCGAACACCGCCACCCGGCCTTTGCGCAGCCCCTGAACCTCCTGTTCCAGGGTTTTTTCCAGGTCTTGCGGGTACAGGTTCTGACCGCGCACGATCAGCATGTCCTTCAGGCGACCGGTCACGAACACCTCACCGTCACGCATGAAGCCCAGGTCGCCGGTACGCAGCCAGCGCTGGCCACCCTGCTCGACGAAGGTGCGGGCGGTCGCCTCAGGGTTGCGCCAGTACCCCAGGGCGATACTCGGCCCTGCCGCCCAGATTTCACCCACCTGGTTGTCGGCCAGTACCTGCAGGTGCTGGGGCTCGACAATGCGCACGGCATGCCCGGGCTGCGGCCAGCCGCAACTCATCAGCACGCTGCCTTCGCCAGGCTCGGCGCGGTGTTCGGCGAAAGCCTGGGCGTCCAGTTCCAGCGCCGCGATGCCTTGGCCACGGCGGCTGCCGCTGACAAACAGGGTGGCTTCGGCCAGGCCATAGCTGGCAAAGAAACTTTGCGGGTCGAAACCACAGGCCTGGAAGCGCTCGGCGAAGGTGGCCAGGCTGTCCTGGCGGATCGGTTCGGAACCCGAATACGCCACGCGCCAGCGGCTGAGGTCGAGCCCTTCGAGGGCGCTTTCGCTGACCCGCTCGCTGCACAACCGGTAGGCGAAGTCGGGGCCCCCGCTGATGGTGCCGCCGTATTCGCTGATTGCCTGTAGCCAGCGCAGGGGGCGTGCCAGGAAGTAGCCCGGCGACATCAGCACACACGGCACGCCGCTGAAAATCGGCTGCAGCAGCCCGCCAATCAGGCCCATGTCGTGGTAAAGCGGCAACCAGCTGACGATCACATCATCGGGGTTGAGGTCGATGCCGAAACCACAGCGGATCAGTTGTTCGTTGGCCACCAGGTTGCCGTGGCTGACCTGCACGCCCTTGGGCAGCGCAGTGGAGCCAGAGGTGTACTGCAGGAAGGCGATGTCGTCGGCCTTGAGCACGGGTTCGCGCCACGCATCCGCCAGTGCCAGGTCAAGGCCATCGACGGCCAGCAGCTCAGGGGCATCAGCTGCTGAGAGCGCGTCCAGGCCCTGCAGGCTGCCGTACAAGGCATCGACGGTCAGCAGCAGCCGCGGCTGTGCGTCGGCGATGATCGACAGCAACCGCTGCTGGTGGTGCTGGCGGGCCGATTCTGGCGGGTAGGCAGGCACGGCGATGATGCCGGCGTACAGGCAGCCGAAGAACGCCGCAACGTAGTCTGGCCCGCTGGGGAACAGCAGCACCGCGCGCTCGCCATGGCCGGCCCGCGCCTGCAGGGCGGCAGCGATGGCGCGGGCGCGCTGGTCGAGGTCCCGGTAACTGAGCACGGCCTGCTCGCCCGGCGTGTCGGCCAGAAAGCGCAAGGCGACTTGGTCCGGGCTGAGCGCGGCACGCTGCGTCAGGGCCTGGACCAGCGTGAGCGGGAGTTCGAAGGCATGCGTCATGGGTGTTCCTGCCAGTGTCTGGGTGGGCGGGCCGGTTGCACCGCCACCAGGGCGGGCAGCATGGGCGGCCGGGGATGTACACAGGGGAACGGATAGGCAGGGGCAGAAATTAGCGGGTGTTGCCCTGTATGCGGGCCTGAGGACGCGCCCCTCAGGCAGGACCTGGCTTAGAACTGAAAAATACAGATACTAATTTCGTTTCGTATTTGACAATCATTATCATTCTGAATAGCTTGTCGCACGTCTTAGGACGCATCTGAAGTTTCAGTGCGCCCTTTCCCTTCTGTGACAAGGTGATTTCCATGGCGGAACAACTATCCACAAGTAAGTGCGATTCACCATTACTCCAGGCCTTCGTCGACAACCGCAACATCCTGCTGAAGATTGCTGCACGCATTACCGGCTGCCGGTCACGCGCCGAAGACGTGGTACAGGACGCGTTTTTCAGGCTTGGCAGCGCGCCACAGATCACCTCCTCGTTCAAGGCGCAGCTCAGCTACCTGTTCCAGATCGTGCGCAACCTGGCCATTGACCATTACCGCAAGCAGGCAATGGAGCTGAGGTATTCCGGCAGCGAGGAAGAGGGCCTGAACGTGGTCATCCAGAATGCCTCGCCCGAAGCTACCCATATCAACCGGGCAGCGCTCGACGACATCGCCCAGGCCTTGAACGAGCTGCCCCAACGCACCCGCTATGCGTTCGAGATGTACCGCCTGCACGGTGTGCCGCAGAAGGACATCGCCAAGGAGCTGGGCGTCTCCCCTACCCTGGTCAATTTCATGATTCGCGACGCGTTGGTGCATTGCCGTAAAACGGCCAGCCGGCAAGGTTGAACGGGCGCCGCGCAGCGCATTGCGCTGCGCGCCCGCTCACTCAAACCAGGTCACAACGCTCAAAAAAACGCTCCCGCCCCAGAATCATCAGCGCGGCGCGCTTGTGCGGGAAGTCGAATTCCTTGTCGCAGTGGAAGCACTGGTCATGCATGTAGCCAATCATCCTGGCATTGTCGGCACGCGGCTCGGCCACTACCCGCTGGGTGCGGGGGTCGTCCAGGAACAGGTAGTGCACCAGCGCCGATAGCCAGCTGGCTACCTTGTGCGGGCCGCGGTGGCGCTGTTCGCCCACCAGCATGTGGATACCGCGGTCGTAGTCATCGGCCGGGTAGAACGGCGCGATGCGGTCTTCCTTGGCCCAATAGGCTTCGAAGTAAGCGAACGGCTCGTCGTCGAAGCAGCCGATCAGCGTCAAGGTATGCGGGTCGGCGTCCAGCTTGCCCAGGTATTCGCGGTGCTGCGCCAGCGTGCCGCCTTCCTGCCAGAACGCCTCTACCCGCGGGTCGTTCTGCCAGCGGTTGAAGCGCTCCAGGTCGTGCTCGATTTCCAGGGTACGCAACGACACCCAACTGCCCAGCCGCGCATCGAAGCGCCGGTACACTTCCCCCCGCGGCTTAGGCGCGCGCTGGGGGTGGCGCCTGCCATCGGTGATGCGCATCTGCTGCGGGTACACCGGCGCCACCGACTCGCCCAGCCATGGCTGCGGCAATTGCCAGAACATCCCGCGCTCGCACACATAGTGGCCCGGCTGCTCTTCGCGCAACAGGCCGCTGGCAAGGGCCTGCACGGGCACTTCGGGGATCTGCCAGGCCAGCCGCTGGCAAGCCGGGTTGCGTGACAGCAACCAGTAGCATGCGGCCCACAGCGCCTGGTAGGGCCGTTCGGTGCATGCGTGTTCCAGCTGAACGGCAAGCGGCTCACCAAGCTGCACACGCAACTGGATCAATGGCCGCCCCTGTAAGGACAGGCTCAACCGGTTATCCCCCTCCTGGCCATCAAGGCTGCGCCAACGGGGGGGTGACAAAGGCTGCGAAATGGCATCGAAAGGCATGGGCGTAGCTCGCTGAAGTGGAAAAGTGGGCTCACAGTCGAGAACGAGGGCGCCAAAGCCGAATTTAGTGCAGTTCGGGCGTGAGCTGTATGCCGTAGGGCTCGAAGATGCGGCCCAGTTGGCCATTGTCGCGCAGCACCTGCAGCAGCCCGGCAAACGATTGCGCCGGTATCGGCGCGCCGGGGCGCAGCAGCGCATAGTGGTGGTAAAGCTGGTCGATGCGCTGCGAAGGCAGCAGTTGCGCGCGGCTGGCCGGGTTGCGGGCGATGAAGTCGTTGAAGAACGAGCGGGTTACCAGGGCAATGTCGGCCCGCCCCGCCTGCACCATCAGCAGGTTGCTGTCATGGGAGTAGGTGAGCGTGGCATTGAACGCATTGCGCAGGTAGCCGGGGTCGGGGTTAAACCCGGCGAATGCGTAGTGGTAGCCGTTGAACAAGGCCAGGCGTTTGCCCCGCAGGTCGTCGAAATAGCCAGGGCTTTGCGCGCTGCTGGTGCGGGCAACGAACACCTCCGCGTCTTCCAGGCCCATGTCCACGGCCTGGTGCGGCACCTGTGCCCAGCCCCATTGCGGGTTTTCGAAAATGGCCATGTCGGTGCGGCCCTGCTTGAGGTCGCTGAAGCGGCGCTGCACGGAGGTGGGCACCAGCACGAACCGATAGCCAGGCTGCAGGCGGTTGAGGGCGTCGATCAGTTGCACCAGCAGGCCGGCACCGGCGCCCTGCTCGGGGCGCACGGTATAAGGGGGAAAATGCGCAGCCCCGACCCTGACCTCGACCTGCTCGGCAGCCCATGCCGGTGCCGCCAGCCAGAACGCGGCAAACAGCAGCAAGGTCGACAGGGCCTTAAGGCCGGGCGCTGGAGTCAAGACGGACACTCATCACGTTGGATGCCTGGGTATGCCTAAGCTAGGCGCTTTCCAGGGGCGGCACAACTGCCGAAACCTGACCTTTATGCCAAAGCAGGCGGCAAAATGCCAGGGGGTGCCTGAACGCCGGACTTTGGCTACGCTCTAGCAGGATCTGCAAGGGAGCCTGGTATGGGCCATTGGTTGGTGATCGACCTGGAAGCGACGACAGACGACGGCGGCTGGCCAGTCGCAGACATGGAAGTGATTGAAATCGGCGCAAGCCTGGTGACCCGTGAAGGCCGTGAGGTGGACCACTTCCAGCGCTTCGTGCGGCCCCGGCGCAGGCCGCAGCTGACACCGTTCTGCCGGCAGCTGACCCACATCAGCCAGGCCAACGTGGACACGGCGGCACCGTTCACCGAAGTATGGGCAAGCTTCGAGCGCTGGCTGGGGCATCACCGCGAGCAATTGCAGGCGTGGGTGAGCTGGGGTGACTACGACCGCCAGCAACTGGCCCAGGAGTGGCAGCAGCACGGCCTCGACAGCCTGTTGCGCGCCCTGCCGCACATCAACCTCAAGCAGCGCTTTGCCAAGGCCCGCCACCTGCAACGGCCCACGGGGCTCAACAGCGCGTTGCAGATGGCGGGCATGCACTTTTGCGGGCAGCAGCACCGGGCCCTGGAAGATGCGCGCAACACCGCGCGGCTGCTGCCGTTGAGCCTGCCAGCCGGTTGACCTGCGCTGCCGTTCAAAGCAGATGACGGGGCCTTTGGCCTTGGGCATACTGGCCAGCCTTTTTGCCCTCTTCTTTTTTCTGGAGTCGCCCATGTTCAAGGTCAACGAGTACTTCAACGGCACCGTCAAGTCGATCGCCTTCACGGGCGAGGAAGGCCCGGCCACCGTTGGGGTGATGGCGGCAGGCGAATACGAATTCGGTACGGCCAAGCGCGAAATCATGCACGTGGTGTCGGGCGCACTCACGGTCAAGCTGCCAGGCAGTGACAGCTGGGAAACCTTCAAGGCGGGCGACAAGTTCAATGTGCCGGCAGACAGCAAGTTCCAGTTGAAGGTAGCGGTAGATAGCGCTTACCTATGTGAATACCGCGACTGATTCAGCGCGTTCGCGGGGGCCTGCTGCGCAGGCCATCGCGACCTCCGGTCGCCCCTAGGGGCGGATCAGGAATTCTGCGGTTAGCCGGGCGGCGGCCTGCAGGTGCTGGTCGTGACTGAAACCTGAGGCGCGCAGGGGTTTCAGGTCGTGATCGGCAGCGGTCAGCCAGCTGACCTCGATGGCGGGCGATAACCTGTAACCGGCCACCGCCTCCCGGTTACCCAGCGCGTCCCGCTCGCCCTGCACGATCAGGGTCGGCGTCTTCAATGCGGCCAGGTGCTCCACCCGCGGCTTCTCCGGTTTACCCGCCGCATAGAACGGGTAACCCAGGCACACCACCCCATCTGCACCCAGTTCATCGGCCACCAGGCTGGCCATGCGCCCGCCCATGGACTTGCCGCCAATGGCCAATGTGCCTGTGACTAATGGTCGCACCTGCGCATACACCTCACGCCAGCAATCAAGCAATACCTGTTGCGGGTTGGGCGGGCGCTTGCTGCCGCCCTGGCGCCGCTGCGCCATGTAGGGGAACTCGAAGCGCACTACCGCTACCCCAAGCGCCGCAAGCCTTTGCGCCATTTCGTCCATGAACCCGCTGTCCATCGGTGCGCCTGCACCGTGGGCAAGGATCAGGCAAGCCCGGTACCTGCCACTGCCCTGCAGCTGTGCAGGATCGCAGCGCAAGCCTGGGACATTTCCGACCTTCGCCCATTGATCCCCGTCAATGCAGGCATTTTGCCCATTAATCATGCTTGCCTCGCTGTATAGCCTGCCAATAACCGTGGATGGGAACCCATACATGAACACAACCAGCAGTACCGCCTATAACTACAAGGTGGTCCGCCAATTCGCCATCATGACGGTGGTTTGGGGAATCGTCGGGATGGGGCTCGGCGTCTTCATCGCCGCCCAGCTCGCCTGGCCTTTCTTCAACTTCGACCTCCCCTGGACCAGCTTCGGCCGCCTGCGCCCACTGCATACCAATGCGGTGATCTTCGCCTTCGGTGGCTGCGCCCTGTTCGCTACGTCGTATTATTCGGTGCAACGCACCTGCCAGACCACCCTGTTTTCACCGCGACTGGCGGCGTTCACGTTCTGGGGCTGGCAACTGGTGATCCTGCTGGCGGCCATCAGCCTGCCGCTGGGCTACACCAGTTCCAAGGAATACGCTGAACTGGAATGGCCGATCGACATCCTGATCACCATTGTCTGGGTTGCCTACGCCATCGTGTTCTTCGGCACGCTGATGAAGCGCACCACCAAGCACATCTACGTGGGCAACTGGTTCTTCGGTGCGTTCATTCTCACCGTTGCCATTCTGCACATCGTCAACAACCTGGAACTGCCGGTCAGCCTGACCAAGTCCTACTCCGTGTATGCCGGGGCCACCGATGCCATGGTGCAGTGGTGGTACGGCCACAACGCGGTGGGCTTCTTCCTGACCGCAGGCTTCCTGGGCATGATGTATTACTACGTGCCCAAGCAGGCCGAGCGCCCGGTGTATTCCTACCGCTTGTCCATCGTGCACTTCTGGGCGCTGATCACCTTGTACATCTGGGCCGGCCCACACCACCTGCACTACACCGCCCTGCCCGACTGGGCACAGTCGCTGGGCATGGTGATGTCGCTGATCCTGCTGGCACCCAGCTGGGGTGGCATGATCAACGGCATGATGACCCTGTCGGGCGCCTGGCACAAACTGCGCAGCGACCCGATCCTGCGCTTCCTGGTGGTGTCGCTGGCGTTCTACGGCATGTCCACCTTCGAAGGCCCGATGATGGCCATCAAGACGGTCAACGCCCTGTCCCACTACACCGACTGGACCATCGGCCACGTACACGCCGGCGCCCTCGGCTGGGTAGCGATGATCTCCATCGGCGCGATGTACCACACCATCCCGAAAGTGTTCGGCAAAGAGCGCATGTACAGCATCGGCCTGATCAACGCGCACTTCTGGCTGGCCACCATCGGCACCGTGCTCTACATCGCCTCGATGTGGGTCAACGGCATCGCCCAGGGCCTGATGTGGCGCGCAGTCAACAGCGACGGCACGCTCACCTACTCGTTCGTGGAAACCCTGGTGGCCAGCCACCCAGGCTTCATCGTGCGTTTCGTCGGTGGTGCGATCTTCCTCAGCGGCATGTTCCTGATGGCCTGGAACACCTGGCGTACCGTGCGTTCGCCGGCGCTGGATACCGCCCCTGCGAATGCCCAGCTGGCTTGAGGAGACCTGCCTGATGAAACATGAAGTCATCGAGAAAAACGTTGGCCTGCTGGCCCTGCTGATGGTGTTCGCCGTCAGTATCGGCGGGCTTACCCAGATCGTCCCGCTGTTCTTCCAGGACGTCACCAACAAGCCGGTGGAAGGCATGAAGCCCTACACCGCCCTGCAGCTCGAAGGCCGCGACATCTACATCCGCGAGGGCTGTGTTGGTTGCCACTCGCAGATGATCCGCCCGTTCCGCGCCGAAACCGAACGCTATGGCCATTACTCGGTAGCCGGTGAAAGCGTATGGGACCACCCGTTCCTGTGGGGCTCCAAGCGTACCGGGCCGGACCTGGCCCGCGTCGGCGGCCGCTACTCGGACGACTGGCACCGGGCGCACCTGTACAACCCGCGCAACGTGGTGCCGGAATCGAAGATGCCGGCCTACCCGTGGCTGGTTGCCCAGCAGGTCGACAACAGCCACACCGATACCAAGATGCGCACCCTGCGCACCCTCGGCGTGCCCTACACAGACGACGACATCGCCGGCGCCCGCGAAGCGGTCAAGGGCAAGACCGAGATGGACGCCCTGGTCGCCTACCTGCAGGTGCTCGGCACCGCGATCAAGAACAAGAGGTAAGTGCGATGGAAATGGATATCGGCATGATCCGTGGCCTGGGCACCCTGGTGGTGATGATCGCCTTCATCGGCCTGAGCCTGTGGGTGTTCAACCGCAACCGCGACCGTGACTTCGCCGAGGCGCGCCTGCTGCCCTTCGTCGATGACGGCGTGCCTGCGGGCAGCCAGGAACCTGCAAAACGTGCAGCTGTGAGGAGCAAAGCGCAATGACCGCCTTCTGGAGTACCTATATCAGCGTACTGACCATCGGCAGCCTGATCGGCCTGACCTGGCTGCTGCTCGGGACCCGCAAGGGCCAGAGCAGCGAGACCACCGACCAGACCATGGGGCACAGCTTCGATGGCATCGAGGAATACGACAACCCGCTGCCCAAATGGTGGTTCTGGCTGTTCGTCGGCACCTTGGTGTTCGGCGCCGGCTACCTGGTGCTGTACCCAGGCCTGGGCAACTGGAAAGGCATCCTGCCTGGCTATGAAGATGGCTGGACCGGTGTGAACGAGTGGCAGAAGGAGATGGACAAGGCTGACGCCAAGTTCGGCCCGATCTTCGCCAAGTATGCCGCCATGCCCGTGGAGGAAGTGGCCAAGGACCCGCAGGCACTGAAAATGGGCAGCCGCCTGTTCGCCTCCAACTGCTCGGTGTGCCATGGCTCCGACGCCAAGGGTGCCTATGGCTTCCCCAACCTGACCGACAAGGACTGGCGCTGGGGCGGCGAGCCGGAAACCATCAAGGCGTCGATCATGAATGGCCGCCACGGCGTGATGCCGGCCTGGGCTGAAGTGATCGGTGAGCAGGGCGTGGCGGATGTGGCTGCGTTCGTGCTGACCAACCTCGATGGCCGCAGCCTGCCGGAAGGCGTCAAGGCCGACGCTGCCAAGGGTAAGGAAATCTTTGCCGGCAACTGCGTGGCCTGCCACGGGCCTGAAGGCAAGGGCACCCCGGTCATGGGCGCGCCAGACCTGACCCACCCACAGGCGTTCATCTACGGCTCAAGCTTCGCCCAGTTGCAGCAGACCATCCGCTACGGCCGCCAAGGCCAGATGCCAGCCCAGGCTGACATCCAGGGCAACGACAAGGTCCACCTGCTGGCCGCCTACGTCTACAGCTTGTCCCAAGGCGAAACCGCCGCCCAGTAACCCTCCCCTCGCTCCGCCGGCCCCCCGCCTCGGCCGGCAG
>NZ_JACVVF010000061.1:0-23804 GCF_016648095.1 Pseudomonas sp. S32 | reverse complement strand
GGGTAACAGATTTTTACGGTGGGTAGTGTGGGGGATGGGGCCCGCAGGGGGCGAACGTCGTGGGTGCCTATCGGGGACCATACCCGGCAGGCACTCGCGATGATGGTGTCACTCGCTGGTCGCGTTACTCTTGCGCCGCGGAATGCCCAGGCGCTGGCGGCGTTCCCACAGGCACTTGCGGCTGACCCCAAGCTTGCGTGCCAGCTCGGTTTCGGTCATGTGGTCCTGGTGCTCCAGCACGAAATGCTGGAAGTAGTCTTCCAGTGACAAGTCCTCGGTAGGCTCATGGCTGGCATTGCCGGCGCTGGCGACGGTCAGTGCGTTGTCCAGCAGTTCATCTTCTTCAAGGTCGCTCAACTCGATGTCGATGCCCAGCAGCTCTGCGGAGATCTCCGGGCTCTCGCTGAGGATCACCGCCCGCTCGACCGCGTTTTCCAGCTCCCGCACGTTGCCTGGCCAGCTGTAATGACGGATGGCTTGCTCGGCCTCTGGCGAGAACTGCAGGTCGTCACGGCCAATACGGGCACTTTGCCGTGCCAGGAAGGCACTGGCGATTTCGTTCACATCGCTGCCGCGCTCGCGCAGGGCCGGCAGCTTCAGGGCGATAACGTGCAGGCGGTAATAAAGGTCTTCACGGAACTGGCCGGCCTTGGCCAGGTTCTTCAGGTCACGGTGCGTGGCGGCGATAAGGCGAACGTCCACCTTCTGCGATTGCACAGAACCCACCCGGCGAATTTCACCCTCTTGCAGCACCCGCAGCAGGCGGGCTTGGGCTTCCAGCGGCAGCTCACCGATTTCATCGAGGAACAGTGTGCCGCCGTCCGCCGCTTCTACCAGGCCAGCCCGGCCGGCACTGGCGCCAGTGAACGCGCCTTTTTCGTGGCCGAACAGCTCGGACTCGATCAATGTTTCGGGGATGGCGGCGCAGTTCACCGAAATCATCGGTGCCTTGGCGCGGCGCGACAGGTTGTGCAGGGCGCGGGCAACGAGCTCTTTGCCGGTACCTGACTCACCTTGGATCAGTACATTGGAATCGGTGGGTGCCACCTTGCGGATCTTGCTGAACATGTCCTGCATCGGCGGGCACGAGCCGATGATACCGATCTCGCCATTGGCCGAGGCCGCTGCGCTCTTGTCTGCGGCCGCCGCCTTGCCAGCCGCGGGCCGTGGCTCAGCCACCGGTGCAGGTGCCGGGGCGTTCTGCCGGTCGCGCAGGATGCGTGCTACGGCCTGGAGCATTTCGTCGTGATCGAACGGCTTGGCGATATAGTCAACCGCACCCATCTTCATCGAATCCACGGCCGAGCGCAGGCTGGCGTAGCTGGTCATGATCAGTACCGGGGTACCCTGCCCAAGCTTGATCAGCTCGGTGCCAGGGGCGCCGGGCAGGCGCAGGTCGCTGACGATCAGGTCGAAGGTGGCAATGCTGAAGCGTTCCTGGGCTTCCTGCACCGAGCCGGCTTCGCTGACCTGGTACTGGTTCCGCTCAAGCAGGCGACGCAGGGCCGAGCGGATGATGGTTTCGTCTTCGACGATCAGAATATGCGGCATTGATTCAATTCTCTCGACGGTCTCGAATGTCAGGGGACGTCGCTACGACATGCCGGGGCAGGGTCACGCGGATCCGTGTGCCACGTTGCCGTTCGGTGTCGGCCGGGCTGTCGATGGTAATTTGTCCATAATGCTCTTCCACGATGGAATAGACCAGCGCGAGCCCCAGTCCGGTTCCCTCACCCGGGTCCTTGGTGGTGAAGAACGGTTCGAACAGGCGGTCCATGATGTTCTTCGGGATACCGCTGCCTTCGTCTTCGACGATCAGGTCAACGGTGTGCTCGCACGCGGTACTGCGCACCCGCACGGCGCTGCCGGGCGGCGAAGCATCACGGGCGTTGGAGAGCAGGTTGATCAGTACCTGCGCCAGGCGCTGTGGGTCGCCTTCGGCCCAGTGGTCCGGGTCGCACAGGTTGAAGAACTGCACCTCGAAATTGCGCCGGTTCAGGGCCAGCAGGCCAATGGCGTCCTGCGCCACCTCGGCCAGGCACACGGGCTCCTCGCTGTTCTGGTGGCTGCCGCCCGCATGGGCAAAGCTCATCAGCGACTGCACGATGCGCGAGACACGCTTGGTCTGTTCAAGGATCTGGCTGGACAACTCGATGATTTCGCCGTCGCCTTCGCGCTCTTCGCGCAGGTTCTGGGCGAGGCAGGCAATGCCAGTGATCGGGTTGCCGATTTCGTGCGCCACACCCGCCGCCAGGCGGCCGATGCTGGCCAGGCGCTCGGAGTGCACCAGTTTGTCCTCCAGCGCCTGGGTGTCGGTAAGGTCTTCTACCAGCAGCACCAGGCCGCTGTTACCCGGGGCCAGCGGCTCGTCGATGGCAGCTTTGTGCAGGTTCAGCCAGCGCGGTTGGCCATCGAGGGCCAGGCGCTGCTTGTGCAGGTGTTCGTCGGGGACGTTGATGAAGCCCAGCAGCAACCCGCGCCAGGGTTCGTCGATGGTGATCAGGCGCGAACCCACCACATGCTTGGCGGCGATGCCGGTCAGCTCCTCCATGGCCTTGTTCCACATCAGGATCTCCTGGTCCTTGGCCAGCGAGCAGACACCCATGGGCAGCTCTTGCAAGGTCTGGCGGTGGTAGCGGCGCAGGGCGTCGAGTTCGGCGGCAAGGCCGGTGAGGCGTGAGTGGTAGTCCTCGAGCCGGCTTTCGATGAAGTGGATGTCCTCGGTCACGTAGTTATCGTTACCGGACTTGTAGGGCAGGAACGTCTCGACCATGTCCTGGGCCACGCTCGGCCCCATCAGGCCTGACAGGTTGGCCTCGATGCGATCGCGCAAACGGCGCAGGGCATACGGGCGGCGCTCGTCGAATGGCAGGTACAGGTCGCGCAACGCCTGCTCCACCTCTTTTTGCGCGGCCTTGGCACCCAGGGGTTTGGCCAACTGGGTGGCGAATTCCTGCGGGGAGGCGGCGTGCAGCTCGCGGCGCTGAGGGCGGCGTACGTTGTCCACGGCGCAGGCTTCGGCCGCGCCCATCTCCTCGTTACTGGCGTTGGTGAACAGCGAGATCAGGGTGAACAGCAGCACGTTGGCGGCCAGCGAAGCGATGGCGGCCATGTGCCAACTGGTGTCATCCAGTACATAGATCATGTCCAGCAGCGGGATGTAGAAGCCTTGCAGGTTACCCAGCAGCGGTAACAGCATGGTGCCCATCCATACCAGGGTGCCGGCCAGCAGCCCGGCAATGAACCCGCGACGGTTGGCCGTAGGCCAGTACAGCACCGAGAGCACGCCTGGCAGGAACTGCAAGGTGGCGACGAAGGCGACGATGCCAAGGTTGGCCAGGCTCTGGTGGTTGCTCTGGGTGAGGTAGAACATGAAGCCGGCAGTGATGATGGCAACGATCAGCGCCCGGCGAGTCCACTTCAGCCAGCGGTAGATGTTGCCCTCGGCCGGCGGCTGGTACAGCGGCAGTACAAGGTGGTTGAGGGCCATGCCCGACAGTGCCAGGGTCGTGACGATGATCAGGCCGCTTGCCGCCGACAACCCGCCCACATAGGCCAGCAACGCCAGGGCCTGGTTATTGGCAGCGATCCCCAGCCCCAGGGTGAAGTATTCCGGGTTGGTACTGGCCCCCAGGCGCAGACCGGCCCACAGCACCAGTGGCACCGCCAGGCTCATCAACAGCAGGAACAGGGGCAGGCCCCAGCTGGCACTGACCAGCGAGCGTGGGTTGAGGTTTTCAGTAAACGCCATGTGGTACATGTGCGGCATGACGATGGCCGAGGCGAAGAACACCAGCAGCAGGGTGCGCCATGGGCCTTCCTGCAGCGGTGTGTGCAGGGCGGCCAGGGCCGTCTGGTTCTGCAGCAGCCACACTTCCAGCCCGTGCGGGCCACCGAACACGCCATACAGGGCGTACAGGCCGATACCGCCCAGGGCCAGCAGCTTGATCACCGACTCGAAGGCGATGGCGAACACCAGGCCTTCGTGCTTTTCGCGGGTGGCAATGTGCCGTGAGCCGAAAAAGATGGTGAACAAGGTGATCAGTGCACAGAACGCCAGGGCTACCCTGGCCTTGACCGGTTCACCCGTGAGGATACTGATGGAGTCCGCCACCGCCTGGATCTGCAGGGCCAGCAATGGCAGTACGCCGATCAGCATGATGACGGTGGTGAGGGCGCCCGCCCAGGTACTGCGGAAACGAAACGCCAGCAGGTCGGCCAGCGAAGAGAGCTGGTAGGTGCGGGTGATCTTCAGTATCGGGTACAGCAGCACCGGCGCCAGCAGGAATGCCCCCGAAACCCCCAGATAACAGGCCAGAAAACCATAACCGTATTGATAGGCGAGCCCCACCGAACCGTAGAACGCCCAGGCGCTGGCGTATACGCCCAGCGACAGGGTGTAGGTCAGTGGATGGCGGATGATCGAGCGCGGGATCAGCCCTCGCTCGCTGACCCAGGCCACGCCGAACAGCACCATGAGGTAGCCGGCGCTGATCAGGATCATCTGGGTGAGGCTAAAGCTCATCGGCATCTCGTTGGCTCTGCAGGATGAAGGTGACGACGATCAGGATCAGCCAGAGCAGGTAGGGGCGGTACCAGGCTCCGGTCGGTTCGATCCACCAGTCCATGATGGCCGGGGAGAACAGGTAGATCCCCACGACCAGAAGCAGGACCAAACGATAGATGTACATGCTGGCCTCGAGGGTTGGGCGCTGAGGGCGTGAACCTATTATTGGCGCAAATGGCTGGGCGGATGCTAGCGGGAATCGACGGTGTTAGCCAAGGGTTTGAATTTGCTGGGCTTTTGATTTCTGTGTGGCTTGCGTGTGGCGGGCCGGTCGCGGGCGAACGCGCCCCCGCGGAAGCACATGGCCGGCTAGTGTAAATCCGCTTCGGGCACCGTGGTCCGCTGCGCGATTGCCTGCGGCCGCCATTGCTCGCGGGCCACTGCCAACACCTGCGCGGGCGTGGCCAACAGCAGCTCAGGGGCCGCCTCTTGCCCCAGTGCCCGCAGCGCCCGCAGCAACAGCGGGGTGGCCTGCTCGGCCTGCAATGGCGGCGAGCGGTACGACTTGCCCAGCTTGTGCCCATCGGGCTGCACAATCAGCGGGATGTGCAGGTAGCGCGGTTGCGAAAAGCCCAGCAACTCTTGCAGGTAAAGCTGGCGCGGGGTGTTGTCGAGCAGGTCGGCACCGCGCACGATGTCGGTCACCCCCTGCCAGGCATCGTCCAGCACCACGGCCAGTTGATAGGCGTACAAGCCATCACGGCGCTGGATCACGAAGTCCCCCACCTCACGGCCCAGATGCTGCTGGAACGGCCCTTGTACCCGGTCGGTGAAGCGGTAGATCAGCTCGGGTACGCGCAGCCGGATGGCAGCGCCCTCGCGGCCGTGCCCGGCGTTACGGCAAAAGCCCGGGTAAATACCGTTGTAGCCTTCCAGCTGCTTGCGCGAGCAGGTGCAGGCATACGCCAGGCCCATGTTGAACAGGCGGTCAACCACATTGGCATAAGCCTCATGCCGCTGGCTCTGGAATACCACTTCACCGTCCCACTCCAGGCCGTAACGCTCCAGGGTCTGCAGGATGGCATCGCGGGCGCCGGGCATTTCCCTTGGGGGGTCGGTGTCTTCCATGCGCAGCAGCCAGCGGCCGTTGGCGGCACGTGCGTCGAGCCAGGAGGCGAGGGCAGCCACCAGCGAGCCGAAATGTAGAAAACCGCTGGGCGTTGGGGCGAAGCGCCCAATGTATCGGGAGTCGGTCATGGTCTGGCTGGGCATATAAATGAAACAGGGCGCATGATGCGCCCTGTTCGGATGAGAAGACGGTCAGCCTTTGCCGACAGTCTTTTCCTTCTTCTCGGCAATTTCCTTGCAGTCGAAGCACAGATCGGCGGTCGGGCGGGCCTCGAGACGGCGCAGGCCGATTTCGATGCCGCAGGATTCACACCAGCCGTACTCTTCGTCCTGAATCTTTTGCAGGGTCTTGTCGATTTTCTTGATCAGCTTGCGCTCGCGGTCGCGGTTGCGCAGTTCCAGGGCAAATTCCTCTTCCTGGGATGCACGGTCTGCAGGGTCCGCGAAGTTGGCTGCCTCTTCCTTCATATGGTCGACGGTCTTGTCGACGCCGATCATCAGCTCTTGCTTCCAGCCAGTGAGAATCTTGGTGAAGTGCATGCGCATGGGCTCGCCCATGTACTCTTCCCCTTTGGTCTCTTTATAGGGCTCGACACCGTACATGGTTTGACCGGTTTTTTGCTTTTCTACGGTGGACATGAATAGACCGCCTCTCACTCATCTGATCCAATGCGCAGGATGCTCCGTCTCCGGCGACCGCCGGCCCTGCGACTGCGAGCCGCCGAACTTACCAGATAGATCGGGGGTGCGCTACCCCGCCCGATCCTGCTTACTGACAGCCGCGCGAGCGGGACGTTCGATCGTTCACAGGGGTAGAATCTGCAGTTTAGTCTGCAATTGAGAGAAGGACATGGCTCACCCCTACAGTGCGCGCAGCCGCGCCATCGAACCCTTCCATGTCATGGCGCTGCTGGCTCGGGCCAACGAGCTGCAGGCAGAGGGCCATGATGTGATCCACCTGGAGATCGGCGAGCCGGACTTCACCACGGCCGCCCCCATTGTCGCGGCCGGCCAGGCGGCCCTGGCAGCAGGGCATACCCGCTACACGGCGGCCCGTGGCCTGCCCGCTCTGCGACAGGCCATCGCCGGCTTCTATGGCCAGCGTTACGGCCTGAGCATCGACCCCGAGCGAATCCTGATCACCCCAGGCGGTTCGGGTGCTTTGTTGCTGGCCAGCAGCTTGCTGGTAGACCCCGGCAAACACTGGTTACTGGCAGACCCGGGCTACCCCTGCAATCGCCACTTCCTGCGCCTGGTCGAGGGCGCGGCACAGCTGGTGCCCGTGGGGCCAGAGGTGAACTACCAGTTGACGGCGGGGCTGGTGCACCAGCATTGGGACGAGAACACGGTGGGTGCCCTGGTGGCGTCGCCTGCCAACCCCACGGGTACGGTACTGAGCCGTGACGAACTGGCCAGCCTGGCCAGCGCCACACGCGAGCGCCATGGCCACCTGGTGGTGGACGAGATTTACCATGGCCTGACCTACGGTCTGGATGCCGCAAGCGTGCTGGAAGTGGATGATTCTGCGTTCGTGTTGAACAGTTTTTCCAAATATTTCGGTATGACCGGCTGGCGCCTTGGCTGGCTGGTGGCGCCACCGGCGGCCGTTGCCGACCTCGAGAAACTGGCGCAGAACCTCTACATCAGTGCGCCCAGCATGGCTCAGCATGCGGCATTGGCATGTTTCGAACCCGAAGCCCTGGCCATTTTCGAAACGCGCCGCGCCGAGTTTGCCCGCCGGCGCGATTACCTGTTGCCGGCATTGCGTGAACTGGGCTTCGGCATTGCCGTTGAACCCCAGGGCGCGTTCTATCTGTATGCCGACATCAGTGCGTTCGGTGGGGACGCATTCGCCTTCTGCCGGCATTTTCTGGAAACCGAGCACGTCGCCTTCACGCCGGGGCTGGACTTTGGTCGCCACCTGGCCGGCCATCACGTGCGCTTTGCCTACACCCAGAACCTGGCGCGTCTGGAACAAGCCGTGCAGCGCATCGCCCGTGGCCTGCAGAGCTGGCAAGGCTGATGCGGTTTTCTCCAGCACTCGAAGAAGGCCGCCTGCTGCGCCGCTACAAGCGGTTTCTAGCGGATATCGAAACAGCCAATGGCGAGCTGATGACCCTCCACTGCCCGAACACGGGCTCCATGCTCAATTGCATGGGTGAAGGTGGGCGGGTGTGGTTCAGCCGCTCCAACGACCCCAAGCGCAAGTTGCCAGGCACCTGGGAAATCAGCGAAACACCCCAGGGCCGCCTGGCGTGCGTGAACACTGGGCGCGCCAACGGCCTGGTGGAAGAGGCCCTGCGTGCAGGCACCATCGTGGAACTGGCCGGGTTCACCGCCTTGCGCCGGGAAGTGGCCTACGGCGACGAGGGCAGCCGTATCGACTTTCGCCTGGAGTTCGAAGGCGCACCGGCCTATGTCGAAGTGAAAAGCGTCACCCTGGGCTACCCCGACAGTACAACGGCGGCGTTCCCGGACGCGGTGACTCAGCGGGGTGCCAAGCATCTGCGCGAGCTGGCCACCCTTGCCCGGCAAGGCATTCGGGCGGTGCAGCTTTATTGCGTCAACCTGACCGGCATTGATGCGGTGCGCCCGGCTCGGGAAATCGATGCAGCCTACGCCGAAGCGCTGCAGGCGGCGGTAGCCGCCGGGGTGGAGGTGCTGGCCTATGGCACGCGCTTGGACGCCGAAGGCATTGTCATCGACCGGCGCCTGCCGGTGCTGCTCACACCTTGAGCCAGATGCCCTGGCTGTTTTCCACGCAGCCCAGGGCCTGCAATTGCTCGCCCTCGCAGGGCCCGGCCACGCATTCGCCGGTTTCGATCAGAAACAGTGCGCCATGGTGCGTGCAATAGATAAGGCTGGCACTGTCATCGAGGAAGGTCTCCTTGAGGCTGTTGAGCGGTATGCCCCGGTGCGGGCAGTTGTTGCGGTACAGGTAGACCTGGCCTTGTCGTCGCACACCCAGCAACAGCAGGTCGTCTACGCTGAAAGCGCGGCTTTGGCCTTCGGCCAGGCCTTGGGAGGGGCAAAGGTAATGCATGGCGAAAAGCTCGTGATACAGAAGGTGGCTTGACGCTTCAATGCGAACCATTATCAAATGGCCCGTTCTCATTGCGTCCAGCCGCCTATGGTGCGCAGTAATGCCCCGCGCTACAAGGCGTGTGGCCAGCCTTTGAAAGGAAACCGATGATGCGCTTTCTATTTGCTCCGCTCGCCCTGTGTGCTGGCCTTGTGCTTTCTGGCCATGGGCTGGCGGCTGAACTGCCCCAACGCTGGGTGAGCGCTGGTGGGGCCTTGAGCGAATGGATCAGCGCACTGGGCGGTGAGGCACACCTGGTGGGTGTGGATACCACCAGCCAGCACCCGGCGTCGTTGAAGGCGCTGCCGAGTGTAGGGTATCAGCGGCAGTTGTCTGCTGAAGGCATCCTGAGCCTGCGCCCGGATGTACTGGTAGGCACCGAAGAAATGGGCCCGCCGCCGGTGCTGACGCAAATCCGCAAGGCCGGTGTGCAGGTTGAGCTGTTTTCAAGCAAGGCTGAGGTACTGGCGGTGGACCAGAACCTCGCGCGGCTCGGCCAGTTACTGGGTGCGCAGGCACAGGCGCAGGCCCTGGCGGCAAACTACCGTCAGCAGCTCGATGCACTTCACGCGCAGGTGCATGAAGCCCAGGCCGGGCGGCCGGCACCGGGTGTGTTGCTGTTGGTCGGGCATGCCGGGGCCAAGCCGCTTGTTGCAGGGCAAGGCACTGCGGGGGACTGGGTACTGACTCAGGCGGGTGGGCGCAACCTGGCAGAACACCAGGGTTACAAGAACTTTTCCAACGAAACGTTGGCAGCCCTGGACCCGGATGTGATCGTGTTCTCCGACCGCGCGCTTGCCGATGAGCAGGCTCTGCAAGCCCTGCTGAAAGAAAACCCGGCACTGGCCGCTTCACGCGCTGTGCGTGAGAAACGCCTGGTGTCATTGGACCCGACCTTGCTCGTGGGAGGGTTGGGGCCGCGCCTGCCAAGCACGCTGCAGGCATTGGCTACCTCGTTCTATCCGGCAACTCCAACCCTCTCAAACCCATGAGGCCGCGTGTTCGGCCCCGCACCCTGTTCGTCTGCCTGGGCGGGCTATGCCTGCTCTCGGTGTGGCTGTCCCTGGCGCTGGGGCCTGTCAGCCTGCCCCTGCTGGACACCCTGCGCGCGGGCCTGCGCCTGCTGGGTTTGCCCATCGCCGAGGACGGTCTGCAACAAGCACAGATGATCCTTGGGCAAATCCGTGTGCCGCGTACCCTGCTCGGCCTGGCAGTGGGTGCAGTGCTGGCATTGTCGGGGGTCGCCATGCAGGGGCTTTTCCGCAACCCGTTGGCGGACCCGGGGCTGGTAGGTGTGGCGGCGGGGGCTGCGGTAGGTGCGGCGGTGGCCATCGTCGGTGGCAGCTGGCTGGGGGGCATGCCAGAGGCGCTGGCCCCGTACCTGCTGTCGCTCTGTGCGTTTCTGGGAGGGCTGGCCGTCACTGCATTGGTGTATCGCCTGGGGCGACGTGACGGTCAGACCAACGTGGCCACGATGTTGCTGGCCGGCGTTGCGATGACGGCGCTCGGGGGGGCTGCCGTGGGGCTGTTCAGCTACCTGGCAGACGACGCCACCCTGCGCACCCTGACGTTCTGGAACCTCGGTAGCCTCAATGGCGCCAGCTACGAGCGGGTGTGGCCGTTGTTGCTGGTGGTTATCGCCGTGGCGGTGTGGCTGCCGCGCCGGGCCGGGGCGCTCAACGCATTGCTGCTGGGTGAGTCGGAGGCTCGCCATTTGGGTATTGATGTGGAGCGGCTGAAGCGTGAGCTGGTGTTCTGTACTGCGCTGGGCGTCGGGGCAGCGGTGGCTGCGGCGGGGCTGATCGGGTTCGTTGGGTTGGTTGTGCCGCACCTGGTGCGGCTGCTGGCAGGGCCGGATCACCGCGTGGTGTTGCCCGCTTCACTGCTGGCAGGCGGCGTGCTGATGTTGCTGGCCGACCTTGTTGCGCGGCTGTTGCTCGCCCCAGCGGAACTGCCCATCGGCATCGTCACCGCCTTTATTGGAGCGCCGTTTTTTCTGGTCCTGCTGATTCGGGGGCGCAACTGATGCTGCAAGTCGAGGGCCTGTACCTGCGCCGGGGCAACCAGCCGGTGTTGCACGGCATTGACCTGCAGTTGCTGCCCGGGCAAGTGGTCGGTGTACTCGGCCCCAACGGTGCGGGCAAGAGCAGCCTGCTGAGCGTGCTGTGCGGCGAGCTTCAGCCTGACCGTGGCCACGTGACCTTGCAGGGAAGGGACCTGCGCGACTGGCCTGGGCAGGCGCGCGCACAACGGCTGGCCGTGTTGCCGCAGGTCGCCAGCCTGGGCTTTGCCTTCAGGGTGGACGAAGTGGTGGCCATGGGGCGACTGCCCCACGCGACCGGGCAGCACCGAGATGCGCAGATCGTCGAGGCAGCGCTGCAGGCTGCAGATGCATTGCACCTGCTCGATCGCAGCTACCTGGCGTTGTCGGGCGGCGAGCGCCAGCGGGTGCACCTTGCTCGCGTGCTGGCGCAATTATGGCCTGGGCAAGACGGCGCCACCCTGTTGCTTGATGAACCCACCTCGATGCTCGACCCCTTGCACCAGCACACTACGCTGGAGGCGGTGCGCCGCTTCGCCGACCAAGGGGCGGCGGTGCTGGTGATTCTGCACGACCTCAACCTGGCGGCGCGCTATTGCGACCGCATCCTGTTGTTGGAGCAGGGGCGCTGCCATGCATTCGCCACGCCGCAGGCCGTGCTGACACCGGCTGCATTGAAGGCGGTATACGGGATCGACGTGCTGGTGCAGGCGCATCCTGAGCGAGGGCATCCTTTGATCATTGCCCGGTAGGTGATTGACCCGTTGCCGGGTAGGCAGCGTCGAGAAACCCTGGGCAAAAAAAGACCCGGCAAAGTGCCGGGTCAATAACCGTGATTAGCCTGATGAGGAGATAATCTGAGAGTCCGAACCAGGGGCTCTGAGGTTATCCAACCAGTCTCGCGACTAGTTGTGATAATCATAACGATTCTCATTACGGCGTCAATCCCCTTTCTACGATTATTTTGCTTTTTTTTGTGCGGGGGCCTTGGCATCCAATTGGCGGTTGAGGGCTTCCTTGCGTTCAGGGGGCAGGTCGTTCCAGTGAATGTCCAGCAAAGCCCCCTCGATGGCGTACAGCAGCACCTTGGATGCACGAAAACCTCGTGTCTTTACCGCTTGATAAGCGCCAACTGCACCGAGCCTGCGCAGGTCGGATACGCTGTGGATGCCGGCTGCATGCAGCCATTGGGCAGAGGTTTTGCCAAGGTTTTTCAGGTGCTGCAACTCATCGTTCATCAAGCCTCCTTGCGATGGCTGAACGGGTCCTGTGGATAAATCGCGAGCAGGTCAATGAGCAGTGTAGCGGGGGATGAAAAATGCGCGGCCTTTTGCCAAGGCTGCCTGGGATGCCTCGCCGGCATCGGTACCGGCGAGGGGCATTAGGCCGTTAGAGCCCTGGCAGGCGCTGACGGATCTGCTCGATCACCTGGTCCATGCTGCTGCCAACCTGTGTATCGACGGGCATGCTGTGCCCGGCCTCCTGGGCGTCCAGCGGCTCGCGGCTGGCCTGCTGAGCCTTGATCACCTCCAGGGTGGCGTCCGACGGGTCGCTGGCATCGGCCTGGCGCTGTTGCAACCAGCTGGCGATCACCGCATCCGGCGCCTGGCAATCCAGGATCAGCAACGGCACGCCGGTCTGGCTGGCCACCTCTGCCGCAGCCTGGCGTTGTTCGCGCTTGAGGTAGGTGGCGTCCAGTACTACCGGAAAACCTGCACGCAGAATGGTGGCGGCCAACTGGTGAAGGCGCTGATAGGTGGCTGCACTGGCCTCCTGATCATAGATCCCGGCGCTCAGTTGGCCGGTAGTTGTCTGCTGCTGTTCACCGAACAGGCGCTTGCGTTCAACGTCCGAACGAACACGCACGGCACCGAGGGCTTCGACCATGCGCATGGCGACGTGGCTTTTGCCCACCGCCGATACACCGTGGGTGATTGCCAGCAGGCGAGAGGGGATGGCGCTGTAGCTTTCGGCCAGGTTGGCGTAATTGCGGTAGGTGCGCAGGGTGGTTGCGCGCTGCACGCCGGTGGCATCGGCAGGCATGCTGAACAAGGCGACCTTGGCCCTTACCAGCGCACGGTAGGCTTTGTAGAAATTAAGCAGTTCCAGGCCTTCGTAATCGCCGGTCAGCTCCAGGTACTGGCTGATGAAGCGCCGCGCCAGGCTCTTGAGCCCACGGTCCTCAAGGTCCATGGCCAGGAAACCGGTATCGGCATAGACGTCGGTGAGGCGGAAGGGCTCGTTGAACTCGATGCAGTCGAAAATCACCACCTTGCCGTCGATCAAGGTGGCATTGCCCAGGTGGATATCGCCGTGGCACTCACGGATGAAGCCATTGGCCTTGCGCTTCTCCAGCAGGCCGTGCAAGCGATCGAAGCTGCTGCGCGCCCAGGCTTGCAGGGCGTCTAGCTGCTGCAGGTCGGCCGCGTCACTCAGGAACGGGCGGATCTGCTCGAAGTTCTGTTCCACGGGCGCCATGACGCTGTCTGGGGTGCCTAATGGGTGATCAACCGGTACGCGTGGGGCTTGCAGGTGGAATTCTGCGATTTGACGGGCCATCTGGTCGATATGCTCGGCGGTCAGTTCGCCATTGGCTTGCAGGGTAGACAGCATCTGGCCTTGGGGGAACTGGCGCATTTTCAGCGCATATTCGATAGCCTGGCCTTCCCCGCCCAGTTGGGGGGCCTCGGCAGAGCCGGTGATGGGCAGCACGTCCAGGTACAGGCCTTCGGTCAGGCGCTGGTTCAGGCGCAATTCTTCGTTACAAAAATGCTGGCGCTGGTCCAGGCCGGTGAAATCGAGAAAGCCGAAGTTCATCGGCTTCTTGATCTTGTAGGCGAACTCGCCGGTGAGCAGCACCCAGGAGATATGCGTCTCGATGAGTTGGAACCCCTCCACGGGGTGGGGGTACAGGGTGGGGTTCTGCAGCGCATTGATCAGGGCTTGGCTCACGGGCAATCCTTCCGGGGGCAGGGAATTCGAATGCGCCATTATGGTCAATGGTGCCGTCCCTGCCTACCGCCGGGCCGTCTGCCCAGCCTTCGTAAAGTGCGTATAATCCGCCGCCATGACTCGAACCCGAAATCCCCGTACCCCTCAAAAACGCCCGACCGGCCGCTCCCGTGCCTGGCTGGGCTGGGCCTTGAAGCTCAGCCTGGTGGCCCTGGTGATCGTCGCCGGCTTCGCGGTTTACCTCGATGCTGTCGTCCAGGAAAAGTTTTCTGGCAAGCGCTGGACGATCCCGGCCAAGGTGTATGCCCGGCCACTGGAGCTATTCACCGGGCAGAAGCTGAGCAAGGACGACTTCCTGACCGAGCTCGATGCACTGGGCTACCGGCGTGAAAGTGCCGCCAACGGCCCCGGCGCGGCAGCGGTCAACGGCAACACCGTCGACCTCAATACCCGTGGCTTCCAGTTCTATGAGGGGATGGAGCCTGCACAGTTCGTGCGGGTGCGGTTCTCCGGCGACTATGTGGCGGGCCTGTCCGGCGCCAACGGCAAGGCCGTTGACGTGGTGCGCCTGGAGCCGCTGATGATCGGTGGTATCTACCCGAAAAACCTCGAAGACCGCATTCTGATCAAAATCGACCAGGTGCCCAAGTACCTGATCGAAACCCTGGTGGCCACCGAGGACCGCGACTTCTACAGCCACTTCGGTGTCTCGCCCAAGTCCATCGCCCGGGCCATGTGGGTCAATACCTCGTCCGGCTCGATGCGCCAGGGCGGCAGTACCCTCACCCAGCAGTTGGTGAAAAACTTCTACCTCACCAGCGAGCGCAGCCTGAGCCGCAAGCTCACCGAAGCCATGATGGCCATGCTGCTTGAGCTGCACTATGACAAGCGTGAAATCCTCGAGGCCTACCTCAACGAGGTGTTCGTCGGCCAGGACGGCCAGCGCGCAGTGCATGGGTTTGGCCTGGCCAGCCAGTTCTTCTTCAGCCAGCCGCTGTCGGAGCTCAAGCTGCACCAGATCGCGCTGCTCGTCGGCATGGTCAAGGGGCCGTCCTACTACAACCCGCGCCGTTACCCGGACCGCGCACTGGCCCGGCGTAACCTGGTACTCGACCTGGTTGCCGAACAAGGTGTAGCCAGCCAGGCCGAAGTGGATGCCGCGAAAAAGATGCCATTGGGTGTGACCGCACGCGGCAGCCTGGCCGACAGCTCGTTCCCGGCCTTCCTGGACCTGGTCAAGCGCCAGTTGCGCCAGGATTACCGCGATGAGGACTTGACCGAAGAAGGCCTGCGGATCTTCACCAGCTTCGACCCCATCCTGCAGATGAAGGCCGAAACCTCAATGAACGAGACCTTCAAGCGCCTGGCCGGGCGCAAGGGTGCCGATGAGGTGGAGTCGGCGATGGTGGTCACCAACCCGGAAACCGGTGAGGTGCAGGCGATGATCGGCAGCCGCCAGGCGGGCTTCGCCGGCTTCAACCGGGCGATCGATGCGGTGCGCCCGATCGGCTCACTGGTCAAGCCGGCGGTGTACCTCACCGCGCTGGAGCAGCCCAGCAAGTACACGCTCACCAGCTGGGTACAGGACGAGCCGTTCTCGGTCAAAGCCGCCAACGGCCAGGTATGGCGCCCACAAAACTATGACCGGCGTCCGCACGGCACCATCTACCTGTACCAGGGCCTGGCCAACTCCTACAACCTGTCCACCGCCAAGCTTGGCCTGGAAGTAGGCGTGCCGAACGTGATCAAGACCATCGGTCGCCTCGGGGTGGATGTTGACTGGCCGGCATTCCCCGCGATGCTGCTGGGCGCTGGCGGCATGTCGCCGGTGCAGGTGGCGACCATGTACCAGACCATTGCCAACGGTGGCTTCAACACGCCAATGCGCGGTATCCGCAGCGTGCTCACGGCTGAGGGCGAACCGCTCAAGCGCTACCCGTTCCAGATCCAGCAAACCTTCGACCCGGCGGCCATCTACCTGGTGCAGAACGCCATGCAGCGGGTGATGCGCGAAGGTACTGGTCGCTCGGTGTACAACACCCTGCCGCGCACGCTGACCCTGGCCGGCAAGACCGGTACCAGTAACGATTCCCGTGACAGCTGGTTCTCCGGTTTCAGCCAGGACCTGCTGGCGGTGGTCTGGATGGGCCGTGACGACAATGGCAAGACCCCGTTCACAGGTGCCACGGGTGCGCTGCAGGTGTGGACCAGCTTCATGAAGAAGGCGGACCCGCTGCCTCTGGACATGCCCCAACCCGACAACGTGGTGCAGGCGTGGATCGACCCCAACAGCGGCCAGGGGTCGGATAGCAGCTGTCCGGGAGCGGTGCAGATGCCGTATATTCGCGGGAGCGAACCGCCCGCCGGCGCGGCCTGTGGCGGCGAGCAGAATCCGGCTGAGTCGGTCATGGACTGGGTCAAGGGCTGGATGAATTAAGCACAGGCTGCATTGAAGAGGTGTGACGTGAACAAGTGGCTGTTTCCTGCCGTGATGGCGCTGGCAGTGCTCCAGGGGTGCGCCAGCGTCCCGCGTGGCAATATCCCGGTGGTCGATTCCAGTACCCGCGTATCCAATAGCGAACGCGTCACGGCCAAACGCCCGACCGGCGGCTACAACGCGGGCACCGCGCAAGCGCAAACCCTGCCTGAAGACTCCGGGGTCACCGTGATGATCCCGCAGGGCGCGGGTGCCTCCGGCATCCAGACCTTCCCGGCCTCCAACGGCGCAGCGCCCATCAGCACCGGGCCTGTTTCGGCAGGGCCGGTCACCTCGGAGCCGGCTGCCTCGGCGCCTGTGGCCACCGACCCCAACCCGATCGCCGACGAGCCGTTCGACATCGCGTCGATGAGTGCCCCCAAGGCAAGCAGTGCGCCGACCGGCATCCCGCGCAGCAGTGCCAGCGGCGGGCTATCGGCTGACGAGCAGTTGGACGGCCCGGTACTGGCCTTGCTGACCACCGCCCAGTCGCAGCAGGGCAGCGGTGACTTCAACGGCGCCGCCTCGAGCCTGGAGCGGGCGCAGCGCATTGCACCGCGCGAGCCGCAGGTGCTTTACCGCCTGGCGCAGGTGCGTCTGTCGCAGGGGGATGCGGCGCAAGCCGAGCAGCTGGCCCGTCGCGCCCTGACGTACGCCAATGGCCGCCCCAGCCTGCAGGCCGAGTTGTGGAACACCATCGCCCAGGCCCGCGACAAGCAGGGTGACAGTGCCGGTGCGGCATTGGCGCGGCAGAAAGCGCGGGTGAGTTCGTGACAGTCGAGCAGCGGGTGCTCGACATCGCTGATCACCTGATGCTGATCGAGCGCGAAATGCAGGTGCAGGGCTGGTGGGGCAATGAAGCGCCGAGTGACGAGGCACTTGAGAGCACGGTACCGTTCGCCGTCGATACCCTGAGCTTCGAGCAGTGGATGCAATGGATTTTCCTGCCTCGCATGAAGATCATCATCGAGCTGGGCCACCCGCTGCCCAGCGCCTCGGGCATTCTGGTAATGGCCGAAACCGTGTTTGCCGACCGGCCCGAGCAAAGCCGGGAGCTGCGCCGGCTGTTGGCAGTGTTTGACCAATTGATCGCTGCTAAAGCCTGATTTCTTCCAATTTTCCTTCAAGGGCCGCAGATTGTGGCCCTTTTTTATGGAAATCTTATTGTTTCTGCTGCTTAAGAGATTTTTAGTGGTGGCAGGAATTCATCTTGAGGAAAAATTGGCAATAATTTTTCTTGACTTGTAGGCGCTTAATCACAAGAATCCAATCTCCGCTTTAGAGGGACTGCCAGAAGCAGACCCGCTAAGCAGATCATGAGGCGCACACCCGCGCCGACCTGTTACACCCCGCAACGCGTTACCTCGCGCTGGGTGGGAAAACCCCGCAACACTCTGGGGGCTCCCAATACTTGCTCAGTCAGTGCTGACGTTCGCTCATGCTCTGCTTGGCAGTAAACCTATTAAGACCCGCCCGGTTGGGGCGGTATTCTGGCGTTTTAGAGGTGAACAACGTGGAGCTTTTATCTGGCGCTGAGATGGTCGTCCGCTTCTTGCGTGACGAAGGCGTTAAGCACATCTACGGGTACCCTGGTGGTGCTCTCCTGCATGTCTATGACGCGCTGTTCAAAGAACCGGAAGTCGAGCACATCCTGGTTCGTCACGAGCAGGCGGCAACCCATATGGCGGACGGCTACGCCCGCGCCACCGGCAAGGCCGGCGTGGTGCTGGTAACTTCCGGCCCGGGTGCGACCAATGCCATCACCGGCATCGCCACGGCCTACATGGACTCGATCCCGATGGTCATCCTGTCTGGCCAGGTGCCCAGCACCATGGTCGGTACCGATGCCTTCCAGGAAACCGACATGATCGGTATCTCGCGGCCTATCGTGAAGCACAGCTTCATGATCAAGAACCCCACCGAGATCCCGGAGATTCTGAAAAAGGCGTTCTACCTGGCGCAATCCGGTCGCCCAGGCCCGGTCGTGGTCGACATTCCAAAAGACATGACCAACCCGGCTGAAAAGTTCGAGTACGTCTACCCGAAGAAGGTCAAGCTGCGCTCCTACAGCCCGGCCGTCCGTGGGCACTCCGGGCAGATCCGCAAGGCTGCAGAAATGCTGCTGGCGGCCAAGCGCCCGATCGTTTATGCCGGTGGCGGTGTGATTCTGGGGGGTGGCTCTGAAGCCCTGACCGAAATCGCCAAGTCGTTGAACCTGCCGGTCACCAACACCCTGATGGGCTTGGGCGGCTTCCCGGGTACCGACCGCCAGTTCCTCGGCATGCTCGGTATGCACGGCAGCTTCACGGCCAACATGGCCATGCACAATGCCGACGTCATCTTTGCCGTCGGTGCGCGGTTCGACGACCGTGTGGTCAACGGCCCGGC
Source organism: Pseudomonas sp. S32 (assembly GCF_016648095.1). Lineage (NCBI taxonomy): Bacteria > Pseudomonadati > Pseudomonadota > Gammaproteobacteria > Pseudomonadales > Pseudomonadaceae > Pseudomonas > Pseudomonas sp. S32. The sequence continues at coordinate 5,230 of NZ_JACVVF010000061.1, read as the reverse complement.
CAAGTTCTGCCCGAACGCCAAGATCATCCACATCGACATCGACCCTGCCTCGATCTCCAAGATGATCAAGGCCGATGTGCCTATCGTAGGCCCGGTCGACAGCGTGCTGGGCGAAATGCTCGGTATCCTCAAGGAAATCGGCGAGCAGCCCGACAAGGCCTCGCTGGACGCCTGGTGGAAGCAGATCGACAAATGGCGCGGTGATGGCGAACTGTTCCCGTACGACAAGGGCGATGGCAACGTCATCAAGCCGCAAAAGGTCATCCAGACCCTGTGCGAAGTGACCAACGGCGATGCTTTCGTGACGTCGGACGTGGGCCAGCACCAGATGTTCGCTGCCCAGTACTATCGCTTCAACAAGCCTAACCGCTGGATCAACTCCGGTGGCCTGGGCACCATGGGCTTTGGCTTCCCGGCGGCGATGGGCATCAAGCTCAACTTCCCCGACCAGGACGTGGCCTGCGTTACCGGTGAAGGCAGCATCCAGATGAATATCCAGGAGCTGTCCACCTGCATGCAGTATGGCCTGCCGGTCAAGATCGTGAACATGAACAACGGCGTGCTGGGCATGGTGCGCCAGTGGCAGGACATGGCCTACAACGGTCGTCACTCCCACTCGTATGTCGAGTCGCTGCCTGACTTCATCAAGCTGGCCGAGGCCTATGGCCACGTGGGTATCCGCATCACCAGCCTGAAGGACCTCAAGCCCAAGCTCGAGGAAGCCTTCGCGATGAAGGATCGCCTGGTGTTCATCGACATCGCGATCGACCGCAGCGAGCACGTCTATCCGATGCAGATCAAGGATGGCTCGATGCGTGACATGTGGCTGAGCAAGACGGAGCGTACCTGATATGCGGCATATCATTTCCCTGCTGCTGGAAAACGAACCCGGTGCCTTGTCCCGTGTGGTCGGCCTGTTCTCCCAGCGCAACTACAACATCGAAAGCCTGACCGTGGCGCCGACCGAAGACCCGACGTTGTCGCGTCTGACGCTGACCACCGTTGGCCATGATGAAGTGATCGAACAGATCACCAAGAACCTGAACAAGCTGGTCGAGGTGGTCAAGCTGGTCGACCTCTCGGAAAGCGCCCATATCGAGCGCGAACTGATGCTGGTCAAGGTCAAGGCCACCGGTGCTCAGCGTGCCGAGATCAAGCGCACCACGGATATCTTCCGTGGCCAGATCGTCGATGTCACTGCCAGTGTGTACACCGTGCAACTGAGCGGTACCAGCGACAAACTGGACAGCTTCATCCAGGCCATCGGCACCGCATCGATTCTCGAAACCGTGCGCAGCGGCGTTACCGGCATTGCCCGTGGCGACAAAGTGCTCAGCATCTGAATTCAACAACAAATTAGCGATGGCTCCGCAGGGGCCGAGATATAACCAGGGGTATTTCATGAAAGTTTTCTACGATAAAGACTGCGACCTTTCCATCATCCAGGGCAAGAAAGTCGCCATCATCGGCTACGGTTCCCAGGGCCACGCACAAGCGTGCAACCTGAAGGACTCCGGTGTAGACGTTACCGTCGGTCTGCGTAAAGGTTCGGCTACCGTTGCCAAGGCTGAAGCCCACGGCCTGAAAGTTGCCGACGTTGCCACCGCTGTCGCTGCGGCTGACCTGGTCATGATCCTGACCCCGGACGAGTTCCAGGGCGCGCTGTACAAGAACGAAATCGAGCCGAACATCAAGAAGGGCGCTACCCTGGCCTTCTCCCACGGCTTCTCGATCCACTACAACCAGGTTGTTCCGCGTGCGGACCTCGACGTGATCATGATCGCGCCGAAGGCACCGGGCCACACCGTGCGTTCCGAGTTCGTCAAGGGCGGCGGTATCCCTGACCTGATCGCCATCTACCAGGACGCCTCCGGCAATGCCAAGAACGTTGCCCTGTCCTACGCTTCGGGCGTAGGTGGTGGCCGTACCGGCATCATCGAAACCACCTTCAAGGACGAGACCGAAACCGACCTGTTCGGCGAGCAGGCTGTTCTGTGCGGCGGTACCGTCGAGCTGGTCAAAGCCGGTTTCGAAACCCTGGTCGAAGCAGGCTACGCGCCTGAAATGGCCTACTTCGAGTGCCTGCACGAACTGAAGCTGATCGTTGACCTCATGTACGAAGGCGGCATCGCCAACATGAACTACTCGATCTCCAACAACGCCGAATACGGTGAGTACGTCACCGGCCCGGAAGTCATCAACGAAGAATCCCGCAAGGCCATGCGCAATGCACTCAAGCGCATCCAGGACGGCGAATACGCGAAGATGTTCATCTCCGAAGGTGCTACCAACTACCCATCGATGACCGCCAAGCGCCGCAACAACGCCGCTCATGGCATCGAAATCATCGGCGAGCAACTGCGTTCGATGATGCCGTGGATCTCGGCTAACAAAATCGTCGACAAGACCAAGAACTAAGGTTTGTCGAGTGATTAAAAAACGCGGCCTCGGCCGCGTTTTTTCGTTCTGGCAGCCAGCTTCTGGTATAAAGCAGACCAGTGGCCTGCCGTCAGAACCTGTTTAGCAGGCCCGTGTCGAACCTTTTCCACCCTGTTGCAAGGTACCCTCCATGAGCGAACGTCCCGAAGAGCCGAACAAGCCCTCCGACGCCGAAAGCCTGCTACCTGTCGATGAGCACGTTGAAGAAGGGCATGACGCCGAAGGGCGCAAGGTGCGCCACCGTGGCATCTACCTGCTGCCCAACCTGTTCACCACCGCCAACCTGTTTGCCGGTTTCTACTCCATCATCAGCTCGATGAGCGCCCAGAGCGCGCTCAGTGCCGGTGACCCGCGCGAAGCGAGCAAGTATTTCGCATTCGCCGCCATCGCGATTTTCGTCGCCATGGTGCTCGACGGCCTCGATGGCCGCGTGGCCCGTATGACCAACACACAAAGCGCCTTTGGCGCCGAGTATGACTCGCTGTCCGACATGGTCGCCTTCGGCGTGGCCCCGGCACTGCTCGCCTTCGGCTGGGCACTGGGTGACATGGGCAAAGTCGGCTGGATGGTCGCCTTCATCTATGTGGCCGGTGCTGCGCTGCGCCTGGCGCGCTTCAATACCCAGGTGGGCACTGCCGACAAGCGTTACTTCATCGGCCTGGCCAGCCCGGCGGCTGCAGGTGTGGTTGCCGGTACCGTCTGGGCTTTCAGCGACTATGGCATCCAGGGCTCCAAGCTCTCGTTCCTGGTGGCGCTGCTGGTGGCTGCTGCTGGCATGCTGATGGTCAGCAACATCAAGTACAACAGCTTCAAGGAACTGGACCTGAAAGGCCGTGTGCCATTTGTGGCCATCCTTGCCGTGGTGCTGGTGTTCGCCGTGGTATTCAGTGACCCACCGCGCATTCTGCTGCTGATCTTCCTCGCCTATGCCGCCTCGGGGCCAATCCAGTTCCTGCTGCGGGCACGCCGGCGAAAGGCGTGACAAACATTTAATGATGGAATAACCCTCCGGCTCCATAGTCCTACTGGTATATCCGTTATCCAGTGCTGTGGAGCCGCTCATGCTTATCAAGCTTCCCAGGTCTTCCGAGTGCAAGGCATCGGAGATCACGCCCGAAGGCATCTACCTTTCTCGTCGTGCGCTTGTCGGCGGTTCGCTGGCTGGCTTGGCCCTGGGCGCTTTGCCGCGCGGCGCGAGCGCGGCCGAAGCCTCGCGCTATGCCGATGTTCAGGCCGGGCGCGCGCCAGGGTGGTTCACCGACAAGCTGCACGATACCCGCTGGCAGGCAGTAACGGCTGACGCAGAGGCGATCACGCCTTACAAGGACGCCACCCATTACAACAACTTCTATGAGTTCGGCCCTGACAAGGGTGACCCGGCGGCCAATGGCGACAGCCTGCAAACCGAGCCCTGGAGCATTGTGGTGGATGGCGAGGTGGCCAAGCCTGGGCGCTATGCACTGGAAGACTTCGTCAAACCCTACCAGCTCGAGGAACGTATCTATCGGTTGCGCTGCGTGGAGGCATGGTCGATGGTCATACCCTGGCTGGGCTTCCCGCTGGCCCAGATACTCAAGCAGGTGCAGCCAACGTCCAAAGCGCGTTTCGTGCGCTTCGAAACACTCAAGGACCCGGAGCACATGCCTGGGCAACGGTCCGGCTTCGCCCTGATCGACTGGCCTTACAGGGAAGGGCTGCGCCTGGATGAGGCGATGCACCCGCTGGCGATTCTTGCGGTCGGCATGTATGGCCGCGAGCTGCCCAACCAGAACGGTGCGCCTCTGCGCCTGGTGGTGCCGTGGAAGTACGGTTTCAAGAGCATCAAGTCGATCGTGCGTATCAGCCTGGTAGCCGAACAACCGGGCACCACGTGGGAAGGGCTCGCACCGGATGAATATGGCTTCTACGCCAACGTGAACCCCACTGTGGACCATCCTCGCTGGAGCCAGGCACGTGAGCGGCGGCTGCCCAGCGGGCTGTTCAGCCCGAATGTACGCCAGACACAGATGTTCAATGGTTATGCCGATGAAGTGGCGTCGCTGTATACCGGGCTCGACCTGCGGAAGAACTACTGATGCGCTACCCCTGGTTACGCCTGGCCATTTTCGTGGTGGGTTGCCTGTTCCCGGGTTGGTGGCTGTATGAGGCAGCGATGAGCCTGCTGGGCCCGGACCCAGGCAAGATCCTGATGGACCGTCTTGGGCTTGGTGCGCTGACATTCCTGCTGGTGACGCTGAGCATGACACCTCTCCAGAGAATCACCGGCTGGGCGGGCTGGGTGGTGATCCGGCGGCAGTTGGGGTTGTGGGTATTTGCCTACATCGTGTTGCACGTGCTGGCGTACCTGTTCTTCATCTTGGGGCTGGACTGGGGGCAGTTGGCCGTTGAGCTGCGCAAACGGCCCTACATTATTGTGGGTACGCTCGGGTTCATTGGGCTGCTGGCGCTGGCGGTTACCTCGAACCGTTACAGCCAACGCCGGCTGGGCGCTCGCTGGAAAAGGCTGCACCGCTCGGTCTACGTGATACTCGGCCTGGGGCTGCTGCACTATTTGTGGATCGTGCGTTCGGACCTGAGGGAGTGGGCGATCTATGCATTTGTGGGTGCCTTGCTGATGGTATTGAGGGTTCCTGTGGTTTCCAGGGTTCTGCCTCGGGTTGTGCGGGGGCGGGGCAGGGGTGGGTGAGGGCTTGTAGGTGCCCGCCTCAACCCGGCTGCAAACCTTGTTATTCCAATTCATTGAAATAAACGGTTGACGCCCTCTCGAATCCCCTTATAATGCGCCCCACTT